>MVQS01000198.1 GCA_002067855.1 Syntrophaceae bacterium PtaB.Bin038 | reverse complement strand
GCTGGGGTATCCGGGACCCGGTGATGGAGTTCGCCCTTAACCGCCCGCCAGGCTGATAACTCCTCAGAGGTGAATGCCCCGGAGGAGTTTTTTTATGGCTCAACAAGCGGAGACCATGACGTCGGCCCCCATCCAGCACCTCGCGCAGAAGGGCCTGCAGCAGGTCCGGTCCGTCTGCGACCGGATGAAGATCCTCTCGCTCAACCGCCAGCTCGAGGCCTGCGAGGGGCTTTTCGTCGAGAACCCCCCCATCGATGTGGCCATCCTCGGCCAGTTCAAGGCCGGCAAGAGTTCCTTCGTCAACAACCTGATCGGACGGGATGTGCTGCCCGTGGGCGTCATCCCCGTCACGACGGTCATCACCCGCCTCCGGTTCGGCGAGCGCGAGCGCGCCGTCATCTCCTTCTACGACGGGACGACGAAGGAGATCGCCGTGAGCGCCCTCGACGAGTACACCTCCGAGGCGAAGAACCCCTCGAACGAGAAGAACGTCGAGACCGTCGACATCGAGTTGCCGGGCCTGGCCGATTACGCGGGGCTCCGGCTCGTCGACACCCCCGGCCTGGGGAGCGTCTTCAAGGCCCACATGGAGGTGTCGGCCAACTGGCTCCCCGAGGTGGGCGCCGCCGTCCTGGCGGTGAGCGCCGACCGGCCCCTCTCGGAAAACGACGTGCAGCTCATCCGCGAGCTGACGCAGTACACCCCGAGGATCATCCTGCTGCTCACGAAGGCGGACCTGCTCACACCGTCCCAGCAGGAGGAGGTGGTCCGATTTTTCGAGGACACCCTGAAGCGGGAGCTGAACCGGGAATTCCCCATCTTCCTCTACTCGACGAAGACGGACACGGTGAAGTTCCGGCAACGGCTCGAGGCCGAGCTCTTTTTCAAGCTGGCCCTGAACCGGGACTTCGAATTCCGGAAGATCCTCCAGCACAAGGCCAATTCCGTCATTCGGGGATGCCTCGGCTACCTGGAGATCGCCCTGAAAACCTCCCTGCAGGCCGACGAGGACCGGGAGAGCCTCCGTCGGCAGATCCTCGACGAAAAGGTGAGCTTCGAGTCCATGCGGGAGCAGCTCTTCTTCATCGCCCGGGAGAACCAGAAGCAGACGCGGATTTTCATCATGAACATCCTGCAGGGTCTCATGCGGCCTCTGTGGACCGATGTCATGCAGAGGCTGGAAGCGGAGATGAAGACCTGGCGCGGCAACCTCTGGCAGCTCACGCGCCGATACGAGCAGTGGGTGGCCGACACGATGACCGAGGAGATGCGCCGCCTCTCCAAGAAGGAGCACCGCCACTTCTACGGGACGCTCAAGAAGGCCCACGCGGGCCTCGCCCGGTCCCTGGAAGCCTTCCGGGTGATCCTCAACGGAAACGTCCAGAAGGTGTTGGGCGTGAGCCTCGCCGAGGCCGAGTGGGACATCAAGATCGCCGAGCCCGAACAGCCGGACATCCGGACGTTCCGGGCCTCCAACTACAACCTCGACCTGATCTGGTTTCTCATCCCGATGTTCATCTTCCGCCGCGCTTTCGAGAAGCGGTTTCTCGAGAAGATCCCCTGGGAGGTGGAGACCAACATCAACCGCCTTGCGGCCCAGTGGGAGGACAGGATCAACGCGGCCATCGACGGCATGCAGAAGCAGGCCGTGCAGTATGTCCGGGACGAGACGGCGACGATCGAATCCCTGCTGTCCTCCGCCCGGGGGCGAACGGACGAGATCCGGCAGATGATCGCCGAGCTCAAGCGGTATTCGGAAGAGCTCTCGGCAGGCTGACGCACGCTCGGCCGGCAGGGACAGGAGGTGCATTATGGGTGCCAGAATCAAATCGATCCGCGCCATGGAGATCCTCGATTCCCGGGGGAACCCCACGGTGAAGGCCTACGTGACGCTCGACAACGGGATGACGGCCTCGGCCTCGTGCCCGTCGGGGGCCTCGACCGGCGAAAACGAGGCCGTCGAGCTGCGGGACGGCAAGGGCCGCTACCTGGGCAAGGGTGTGATGAGGGCCGTGGCCAACGTCAGCGAACTCATCGCCCCCGTGCTCATCGACATGGACCCGAGCCGGCAGGCCGAAATCGACCGTCTCATGATCCACCTCGACGGGACGCCGAACAAGAGACGCCTGGGCGCGAATGCCATCGTGAGCGTGTCCATGGCCGTGGCCCGCGCGGCGGCCATGGCGGCGGGGCTTCCGCTCTATGCCTACATGGGCGGGTTCAACGCGCTGCGGGTCCCCATGCCCATGCTGAACATCCTCAACGGCGGCAAGCACGCCCAGAACAGCGTGGACCTGCAGGAATTCATGGTCATGCCCATCGGCGCGTCGACCTTCGCCGAGGCCCTGCGCTACGGCGCGGAGACCTTCCACGCCCTCAAGGGCATTCTCGGCGGGAAGGGGTATGCCACCGGCGTGGGGGACGAGGGGGGGTTCGCCCCGAACCTCAAGAGCAACGACGAGGCCTGCGAGGTCATCCTGGAGGCCATCGAGAAGGCCGGCTTCAAACCGGGGGTGGACATCGCGCTGGCCCTCGACCCGGCCGCGAGCTCCTTCTATGAAAACGGCACCTACAACCTCGCCAAGTCGGGCCAGGGGACGAAGAGCAGCTCCGAGATGATCGACCTCTACGAGAGCTGGCTGGGGAAGTACCCCATCGTCTCCATCGAGGACGGCCTGGCGGAGAACGACTGGGAGGGTTTCCGCGAGCAGACGGCAAGGCAGGGGGAGCGCATCCAGATCGTGGGCGACGACATCTTCGTGACCAACACGCAGTACATCGCCCGGGGCATCCGCGAGAAGACGGCCAACGCCGTGCTGATCAAGCTCAACCAGATCGGCACGGTCACCGAGACGATCGAGGCGATCAACCTGTGCCGCAAGGCGGGCTGGGGGTACGTGATCTCCCACCGCTCCGGCGAGACGGAGGACACGTTCCTGGCGGACTTCGCCGTCGCCATGGGAGGCGGCCAGCTCAAGACCGGCTCGGCCTGTCGCAGCGAGCGGATCTGCAAGTACAACCGCCTGCTGGAGATCGAGCAGGAGCTCGGAAAGGCGGCGATCTTCGAGAACCCGCTGAAGAGGGGCTAAGCACACCGATCCGGCGATGGGGTCCGCCTGAACGGTTCCGACGGGAACGGATGACTCCTGAACCGGTGATGGAGTCCACCGCAATCGCTCGTCGAGCTGATGACTCCCGGTCAGGGATCCGGATGGACGGACCGTCAAGCCGTGCCTTGCCGTGCGGGCGTCCGCCGCGGAGGTCTGAGCGGGAGCCTTTGGATTCGATGAACCGCAGCAGATGGGTATCGAGGAGTCCTTCCCGCTTCCGGAAGCCGCACGCCCCGGGGGGGCCTGCCCCACGGGGCCGACCACGGCTGCGGCTGACGGTCTCGGCTCGCTCGGCCCCCTCCCGCGCACGCCCTCGCATCAACCCATCGGAAACCCCGTGTCGAACGGTCATGGCCGGATACCGGGCATGACGGCCGGCATTTCGCCCGCCGGACGTGCGAATGTCGGAATGGGGGTGGACTGAGGATGTTTGTCGGCAGGGAAAAAGAGGCGAAACAGATCATGGCGTCCCTGTCCTCGGGCCGGAACGTCATCCTGTCGGGGACGTACGGCATGGGACGGACGAGCCTCGTCCGGCACGTCGCGCAGGTGATGAAGGG
>MVQS01000197.1 GCA_002067855.1 Syntrophaceae bacterium PtaB.Bin038 | reverse complement strand
CTCGTCCCTCGGGGAGGAGCGGCACACCATCGAAGACGTCTACGAGCCCTATCTCGTGCAGGAAGGCTACATCGTAAGGACCGCACGCGGCCGCGTGGCCACGAGGGCAGCCTACGAACACCTGGGAAGGGCGTGGGTGGGCAATCAAAAGGAATTATTCTGAACAACAGGCTAAAGGCGTAAGGCTTAAGGTAAAGAAAAGAATCCGTCTCCTTTGCCCTAAGCCTTTAGCCCTACGCTCTAAGCCAGTTATTGATATGAAAATCCTTCTTCACATATGCTGTGCGCCGTGCACGATCCACCCCCTTCAGACCCTTCGCAACGAAACGGCCAGGATCGAGGGGCTTTTCTTCAACCCCAACATCCACCCCTATCTCGAGTACCGAAAGCGGCTCGAGACGCTCCGGCAGTTTGCGAAACTCGAAGGGCTGGCGGTCGAGGAAGCTGAAGACTACCCGGTGGAGGACTTCCTGCGCAAGACGTCTTTCATGGGGAGAGACCGATGCACCTACTGTTACGAGGTGAGGCTGCGCCGCACGGCCGCGCAGGCGCGGAAGGGACGATTCGATGCCTTCACGACGACCCTTCTCTACAGCCGGTACCAGAAACATGACCTGATCCGCGAGACCGGGGAGGCCATCGCCCGGGAGATGAAGGTGCCCTTTTACTATCACGATTTCAGGGCCGGGTGGGAGGAAGGGGTTCGGCTTTCCAAGGCGATGGACATGTACCGCCAGAAATACTGCGGCTGCCTGTTCAGCGAGAAGGAAAGATTTTTTAAAGGGAAGTAACCGGTGCGGGTGACCGGGGGCGCATCCTCTTTTCCCGAGCTTCTTCACTTCCTAACTTCCATCTTTGCGAGGGGCGTTGCAGTACTCCAAGCCTTTTTGAGGGAAGTGTGGCTTTATTGCAATAGTCGAGGCTCCCCGTTTCTCCGGTCACGCGATATATCCACAGCATGAAATTTATTAATGCTGAATAATATTAAATAGTTGAATATTTTCCCCTGTCCTTGTCCCCAGGCTTCCCTCTGGCATGCCGCTTGCTGATAGCAAAACCACCCTATTATTAGGATATTCCATTGTACTGGCAGAAAACCATTAAAGAAGAGATCCATTTCCGCAGCGTAGGTCTCCATTCCGGCAGGAAGGTGGGCATGGCCATCAAGCCGGCAGAGGCCGACTCGGGGATCGTGTTCGTCCGGAAGGACGTGACCTCGGACAACCGGATCGCTGCAGACATACACAATGTCACCGACACGACGCTTGCCACCACCCTGGGCGTGAACGGCACCCGGGTGCACACGGTGGAACATTTGCTGTCGGCCTTCCGGGGCCTCGGGATCGACAACGCCATCGTGGAGGTGGACACCTTCGAAGTCCCGATCATGGACGGAAGCTCGCAGCCGTTCTTCAGCACGTTGAAGAAAGTGGGGCTGAAGACGCTCCGGAAACCCCGCCGCTATTTCAAGGTCAAGAAGACCGTCTCCGTTTCGGAGGGCGAGAGCACAGCCATGCTGGAGCCGGCGCCGGATTTCCGCATCACCTACAAGATCGATTTTCCCCATCCGGCCGTGGGCACTCAGAGCTACCACCTGATCTTCACGTCCGATGCCTACGAGAAGGAGATCAGCTCGGCCCGGACGTTCGGGTTCCTGCGGGATGTGGAGTACCTGCAGGCCAAGGGACTTGCCCTCGGGGGGTCGCTGCAGAACGCCGTCGTCCTCGACGACGAGAAGGTGATCAACAAGGAGGGGCTCCGCTCTCACGACGAGTTCGTCAAGCACAAGATCCTCGACGCCGTCGGGGACCTTTACCTCATCGGAATGCCGATCCTCGGCCATTTCACGGCCTACAAGTCCGGCCACAAGTTAAACACCCAGCTCCTGAAGACGCTGCTTGCCAGTGAGGACAGCTGGGAGATTGTCTCCCACCCCCACCCCGGCCCCAGGATGGAGGCGCACGGGGATCGCACGCCCGACGCGACGTCCGCCGCCGCGCCGACGTGAAACCAACAGGTTTCTCCGAGGACAACAGGCTTGAGGCCGAAGGCCACAGCCGGCCCCGCGCCTCGAGACCCCTGCCGTTTGCCGCTCTTCTTTGTTCTTTACAAGTCTCCGCAACCTGTGTATTTGCCTGAAGGGGCGTGCGGCGCCGGCCCGGGCCGCAGGTCCCCACCCTGCAACCATGGATCAGAAAGCCGAACGACAGCAGTCAGCCATCACGGCCGAGATGAAACGCCGGCGGCGCGAGCGGATCATCATCGTCGCCATCGTCATCGGCATCGTCCTTCTGACCTTCATCGAGACCACCCTTTTCAGCAAGGAGGCCCTCGTCCCGGATTTCCGCGACGTGGTCATCTTCGGTCTCATCAATGTCAACATCATCCTTGTCCTGCTCCTCATCTTCCTCATTGTCCGCAACATCGTCAAGCTGGTCTATGAGAGGCGCAGAGGAATCCTCGGCTCGAAGCTCCGTACCAAGCTCGTCGCCGCGTTCGTGACGTTGAGCCTCGTCCCGACCTTCATCCTGTTTCTAGTGGCCACCAACTTCCTGTCCTACAGCATCGACAACTGGTTCAACATCCGCGTCGGGGGCGCCCTGAACCTCTCCCTCGAGCTGGCCCAGAACTACTACCAGCAGACCGCGGAGAACGTGAAGTACTACGCCGAACAGCTGAGCTCCGACATCACCAAGAACCGCCTGTTCGAAAAGGACCGTCTCGAGTACCTGCGCTCCCTGGTGGAGCAGCGGCAGCGAATCTACAAGCTGGGCCTCATCGAGATCTACTTCTTCAACGAGGAGACGGAGAAGCTCGTCTTCAAAGACCCGGGAAACCCCGACATCCCCGAGCTGGGTCTCTCGCCCAAGCTCCGGGAGGACATCCGGGCCGGCAGGCAGTTCACGACGATGCAGTCCGTGGGTCTCGGGGACTTCATCCGCGGGGTCTCCCCCATTTACGTCACACCCGGCTCGTCGGTCATCATCGGCGCCGTCGTGGTGAACTGCTACGTCCCCAAGGGGCTCGTCGACAAGATGACGACGATCTCTCGGATCTCGGAAGAGTACAAGCAGTTCAAGCTTCTCAAGAACCCGATCAAGACGAGCTACATCGTCATCCTCTTCGTCGTGACGCTGCTGATCATCTTCTCGGCCACGTGGTTCGGCTTCTTCCTGGCCAAGGGCATCACGGAGCCGGTCCAGGACCTGGCCGAGGCGACCCACGCGATCGCCCAGGGGAACCTGGACTACAAGATCAACGTCGTGGCCGACGACGAAATCGGGGTCCTGGTGAACTCCTTCAACCGGATGACGGGGGACCTGAAGGTGAGCAAGGAGAAACTCGAGCAGGTCAACCTCGACCTTGACCAGCGCCGCAAGTACATGGAGACGGTGCTGCGCAACGTCTCCGCCGGGGTCGTGGCGGTCGACCGCGACGGGGTGATCACGACGGTGAACCGGGCCGCCGAAAAGCTTCTCGACATCAAGACGGAGAAGGTCCTGAACCACCGCTACGAGGAGGTGCTGCAGCCGGGCCATCTGGATCTGGTGCGGCAGATCCTCACGGAGATCACCGGCGTGGAGACGGGGTACGTGGAGAAGCAGATCCCGATCACCCTCAAAGACCGGGCCCTCACGCTGCTGGTGACGACGACGGTGCTGCTCGACGACGACAACAACTACATGGGCATGGTCGTCGTCTTCGAAGACATCACGCAGCTCCAGCGCGCGGAGCGCATCGCGGCGTGGCGCGAGGTGGCCCGCCGGATCGCCCATGAGATCAAGAACCCCCTCACCCCCATCCAGCTCTCGGCGCAGCGCCTTCAGCGCAAGTTCGGCGAGAAGCTCAGCGAGGACGGGCCCGTCTTCATGGAGTGCACCGGCACGATCATCAGC
>MVQS01000196.1 GCA_002067855.1 Syntrophaceae bacterium PtaB.Bin038 | reverse complement strand
ACGCGAGCGTGAGAGCGAAATGGACAGGAGTAGGTTTGCGCCCCCTCTACGCAAAGTGTCCGTGTCGCACAAGATGTTGTGGTGCAATTTTGATGCAAACACTACATCTAGTCAAGAGAAAATTGAAAAAATCTTTCCCGACGGTTGTCTTCTTCCAACTCTCAGAAATCATTGATTGTTCTCGGGTCCGGCCCGGCGTCGGCCGCCGGCGGGTCAAAGAAAATCCGGGGTCGGGAGACAGCGCACCTTTCGGGCAAGTGCCTGTTTTTTGACGGTGTTTGAGGGCCCGTGTCCCCCGAAAAGCGCCAGGGGAGCACCTTTCGGGCTGCCGGGCCGTGTTTTCCGGGAGCGTCAAAAAAGCATACTATATATGGGGGTCCTGGGATGCACCCGAACCATATGTTGGGTTCCAGTCCCTTGAGCCGGGGAGAAGGGTAACGGTTCGTCCGGGGAAATGCAATACCAGATTTCTCTCAGGGTTTTTCCGCCACGTAGAGGTGGCAGATGCCGAAGGTGAAGGGCCGCGATACGGCGAGGCGGAAGCCGTTTTTCAGGACCCGTTGCTCGAGGGCCTTCGGGGGCTCGAAGTCCAGCACGGAGTCGCGCAGGTAGAAGTAGGGCTCCTTCCTTCCGGCGACGGCGGCGCCGATCAGGGGGAGGATTCGGCGGAAATAAAAGAGGTAGCACTGGCGGATCACGGGGGTCTCGGGCAGGGAGAACTCGAGGATCGCGAAGCGGCCCCCGGGCTTCAGGATGCGCAGCGTCTCGCGCAGGAGACCGTCCATGTCCTGGACGTTCCGGATGCCGAAGCTGATCATGGCGTGATGGAAGCTTGCGTCCCGGAAGGGTGCACGCGTCGCGTCGCCCTGCAGGAAGAAGCACCGGCCCGCAAAGGGGCTCTGCACGTTTTTCCTTCGCGCCACCCCCAGCATCTCCTCGGAGAGGTCGATGCCCGCGACGCGGCAGTCCGCCCGGCGGGCCGCCTCGAGGGCCATGTCGGCCGTACCGGTGGCGATGTCGAGCACGTACTGCCCGTCGCGGATGGACAGGGCGCTCACGGTCCGGCGCCGCCAGATCTGGTCGATCAGCAGCGACAGGGTGCGGTTGCCCCGGTCGTAGGTCGCCGCCATCCGGTTGAAGAGGGGCCGGATGACGCCGGGCCGCTTGTCCATGCGGTTTTTCCCTTCCGATGCCTGCATCGCGTTCCATCCTTCGGCGGATTGATATACACGCCTTGCACAGCGGGGTAAAGCATTTTCAGGGTTTCCAATTCTCGACGTCCTCGTCTTTTCCCCTGCCCGTACCCCGAACCCTGAACCTTCGACCCTGCTCCCTGGACCCCGCCTTGCCCCTTGCGCTCGCCCCGGTTTTTGTCCATAATGGGCTCGTCTTATCCGAATCCGTTGTCGGCGTTTTTCTTCCCCTGCTCATCCCCGGTGCGGCGGCAGGGAGTCATCCCGGCGTTTACGATAGTCGTGAGGGACCCAATGAAGGCGCTCGGAATCTGTGTGGGGGCTTCCACGATCAGCGCAGCCGGGCTCGAGCGGGACGATCGAGGCGCAATCTCCCTGATCGTGGCGCGCTCCGAGGCCCACCACGGCAACCCCCGCCGTACCCTCCTGGAGATGCTCGACGGCGTCGGCGCGGACCGTTACGACCGCATGAGCGTCACGGGGAGACGCTTCCGCCAGTTCCTCAACCTCTCCTCCATCCCCGAGCCCGAGGCCGTGGAGCATGCCCTGGCCCACCTCAACGGGCGGGGCGAGAACCTCGAGGCCGTCGTGAGCGCAGGCGGCGAGACGTTTCTCGTCTACACCCTCGGGAAGGACGGCCGCATCTCGACGGTCCACACGGGCAACAAGTGCGCCTCGGGCACGGGCGAGTTCTTCCTCCAGCAGGTCAAGCGCCTCGGCATGGGCGTGGACGAGGCGACGGGGCTTGCCCGCTCGGAGAGCCCCCACCGCGTGTCGGGCCGGTGCAGCGTC
>MVQS01000195.1 GCA_002067855.1 Syntrophaceae bacterium PtaB.Bin038 | reverse complement strand
CGTCATTCCCCTGTCTCTCATGGCTTTCCTGATTGCCAACGGCATCTTCAAGGTCGGAGATACCGCGAGAGAGCGAGCCACCACCGTTCTGGACCTGAAAACCCAGGAAGAGATCAAGATTCGGGCGATCAACATGGCGGAGGAAGTGGCCAATTTCCTCCGGGAGAGGGAGAACGACGTTCTCGTCGCTTCCATCCTCCCGGGTTCGGAGGCTGCGTTCAAGGCCTTTGTGGATCAGAAGAAACGGAGCCTCTGGGTCAAGGACAAGGACGGCAAGATCCAGAAGGTTGCCGCGCCGCTCTACTCCGAGATGTCCCTGATCGACCGGTCCGGCAACGAGATCATCCGCATCGTCAACGGTGCGGTGGCGGGAAAGAACCAGCTGAGAAACGTGGCAGCCCCTGGCGGCACGACCTACAAGTCCGAGGACTACTTTTCGAAGGCCGTCGGGCTCGGCAAGGGCGAGGTCTATGTGTCCCGCGTGACCGGCTGGTACGTGACGAAACAGGAGTTCGAAAAGGGGAAGAGGTTTTCGGGTGTCGTTCGTTTCGCCACCCCGATATTCGACAAGGGTGGTCTCTCCGGCGTCGTGGTGCTGAGTCTCGACTACCGTCACCTGGCGGCATTCACGGACCACGTGGTGCCGACGCAGGCGGAATATGTTTTCGAGGCCGATGCCTCGACGGGCAACTATGCCTACATGGTGGACAACAGGGGCTTCATCATCTCGCACCCCAATGACTACCACATCGCAGGCCTGAACCCCGACGGGACAGCCGTGCAGCCGTTGACCAAGGACACCGCCGAGGCCCTGACGAAAGAGGGCAAGGAAGTGCTGAACCTCCACCAGCTCGACTTCATGGACCCCGGACTCGCGTGGGTCGCGAAGGAAGCGGCGGCGGGCAAGGCCGGGCTGAAGAGCTACAAGTTCGCGGGCCGCGAGAAGTTCGTCGCCTATGCGCCCATCAAGTTCTTCGGCAAATCGTATCCCGAACCGGCAGGCTTCGGCTGGATCGGGTTGGGTGTCGACATCGGCAAGTTCCAGGAGATGGCGGCAGCCACCGCCGAGAAGATCAACAGGGAAGTCAAGGGGTGGACGTCGACGATCGTCATCATCATCATCGCGTCCGTGATCCTGCTGTTCGGGATCTCCGCCCTGCTGGCCCGCGGCATCAGCCGTTCCCTCGAGGCGGAGGTGCCCGCCGGTGCGGAAGCCCCCAAGGACGACCTCTATGACGACGAGGAAGACAAGTAACCCTCGTTGAACCTGCATTTCCTGTGGGCCCGGGTCACCGATCCGGGCCTTTCCTTTTCTGAAAATTTCATTGACAAATTATTCGGTTATCCTATAGAAAAGTGAATTTCGAAGCTCAAACCTGCCTCGGCCATCGCGGCCGGGGCCCTGCTAGCTTCTCACTTTCCCGCCCCTGCGGCGGATTCCTGACCGAAACCAACCGAACGATGGGGGGTTCCATGAGTCTGAAAGAAAAGATCAACAGCGAGATGGTTGCAGCGGCAAAGGCAAAGGATTCGATCAAGCTGGGGGCGATCCGGATGATCAAGACCTCGCTGCACAACAAGGAAATCGACGCCAAGCGCGACCTCAAGGAAGAGGAGATCCTGCAGGTGCTGGGTTCCCTCGTCAAGCAGCGCCGGGACTCCATCGAGCAGTTCAAGGCCGGAAACCGCCAGGACCTGGTCGAAAAGGAAGAGTACGAGCTGAAGGTCATCCAGGCCTTCATGCCCCGGCAGATGACCCCGGAAGAGGTCGAGGCGGAGGTCGTCAAGGCCATCGCCGAATCCGGCGCCGCGGGTCCCCGGGACATGGGGAAGGTCATGAAGGTCCTCATGCCCCGCGTGGCCGGCAAGGCCGACGGCAAGCTGGTGAGCGACACGGTCAAGGCGAAGCTCGCGGGCTGAGCGACCGGGGACCGTCGCCGCCCGGACAGGGTGCCGTGCCGGCATACCGTCCGCTCGGTCCTGCGAGGCCGAAAAAAAAGACGGATCAAGCCTTTACACATTCCCGATCTTCCTTATATTAGGGATGAGGCCTTGACTAAGGGTGCCGAATCTTGAAGGGTTACATTCCCGAGGATCGGATCGAGGAAATCCGGAACCGGATCAACATCGTCGACCTGGTCTCGGAGTACGTCACCCTGAAGAAGGCGGGCAGGAACTACCTCGGCTCCTGCCCCTTCCACAAGGAGAAAACCCCCTCGTTCACGGTCAACGCCGAGAAGCAGATCTACCACTGCTTCGGATGCGGTGAGGGAGGAAACGCCTTTTCCTTCCTCATGAAGATCAGCAACATGACGTTTCCGGAGGCCGTGCGGCACCTGGCCGGAAAGCTGGGCATCGTGCTTCCGGACCGGGAATACACGGCGGAGGAAAAGTCCCGCCGCGATCTCCGGGAGAGCCTGGTCCGGGTCAACCAGATTGCCGCCGCCTTCTACGCGAGAACGCTGCGGACGGCGGCGGGCTCCAGGGGGCGGGCCTATCTCGAGAAAAGGGGAATCCGGCAGGACGTCGTCGACACGTTTCGTCTGGGCTACGCGCCGGATGGCTGGAGAGCCCTCCGGGACCATCTGCAAAGGGAACGGGTTCCCCTCAAGCACGCCGAACAGGCGGGCTTGCTCGTCCCCCGGGGCGACGGGGACGGCTACGATCGTTTCCGGGGGCGGCTGATGTTCCCCATCGAGGACATCAACGGACACGTCGTAGCGTTCGGGGGCAGGATCATCGGGGAGGGCGAACCGAAATACCTCAATTCGCCCGAGTCGGCCGTTTACACCAAGGGGAGGAACCTTTACGGGCTGGCGCGGGCGAAGAATGCCATTCGCAGGGACGACACCCTGATCGTCGTCGAAGGCTACTTCGATCTGCTGGCCCTGTGGAATGCGGGCCTGTCGAACGTGGTCGCGACGCTCGGCACGGCCCTCACGCGGGAGCAGGTCGACCTGATCCGCCGCTACACCGGGTCCGTGGCCCTCACCTTCGACACCGACCAGGGCGGCAGGGCCGCTCTGGAGCGCAGCATGTCCCTCTTCCTCGAGAGGGGCCTGAAGGCCAGGGCGGTGGTGCTCCCCGACGGGAAAGACCCCGACGAGTTCGTCACCCGGCACGGGAAGGAGGCGTTCCTCGAGGAGATTCGACGGGCCCGGGCCCTCGTGGATTATTACATCGACGAGGTCATCGGGACGGGCCTCGACCTCGACGGACGCAGGGACGCATGGAAGGCGGCCCTGCCCTTCATCGCGGGAATCGCCGACGAGGTGGAGCGCGGCCAGTTCATGCATCGAGTCGCCGAGCGCCTCGGCGTCGACGAGTCCCTGGTCCGGAAAGAGGTAAGCCGCCTGAAGGCGTCACAGCGGCGTCCGGAGGCCCCGCCGGCGAGAGACGCCTCGGGTCCCGTCGACCCCGTGGAGCTGAGCCTCATCCGGATGATGATCGAGAACCCGGGGAAAGTCCCGGAAGTCGACCGGCAGGGCGTTCTGGCGTGCTTCACGAGCGGCGCGCTGAAAAGCCTCGGGGAGTCGATCGTTGAGGGCCATCGCCGGTCCAAGGCCGTGCGGCTGGCCGATCTCATCGAGCGCGTGGAAAACAGGACGGTCCGGGAGAAGCTGCTCGAGATGAGCCTGGCCGAGGACTCACGGAACGAGGCCCTTCGGGACCGCATCTTTGACGATACGGTACGCAAGATCCGGCAACGATGGTACAAGGAGAAGCAGCGGGACCTGCGGATCCGGCTCCTGCGCGCGCAGGAAGCGGGCGACGAGGACCTGTGCAACCGCCTTCTAGACGAAAAGGAACGACTGCGCCATGAGCAAAAAGACCGCGAAAGATAATCCGCGTCGGGGGGAGGCCCTCCTGTCGAAGGAAATCCAGTCCGACGAGGTCAAGAAACTCATCTCGCTGGGCGAGGAAAAGGGGTTCCTGACCTACGACGACGTCAACGAGATGCTTCCCTCGGACATCGTCTCGTCGGACCAGATCGACGAGATCATCATGCTCTTCGGGGAGAAGAACATCGACATCATCGACACGGACAAGGGGGAGAAGATCATCCTCAAGAAAACGGTCGATGAGGCGGCCGAGACCAAGGAGGAAGAGGAGGACGAGCTGCTGGCCCTGCTGCCCGGAACGGCCCGGACGGGGGACCCGGTGAAGATGTACCTCCGGGAGATGGGCCTCGTGTCGCTGCTGAACCGCGACGAGGAGGTGGAGATCGCCAAGAAGATCGAGGAAGGCGAGTGGGAGATCACGGATGCCGTCTTCAGCGTGCTGGCCTCGGTGAAGGACATCGTCGGGATGGGGAAGGAGCTCAAGCAGGGCGACTTGCGCGTCAAGAGCATCGTGGACAACATCGAGGACGAGGACGGCTTCGTCGAGGAGGAGATCCACAGCGAGCGGGTGATCAAGCTCATCGACAAGGTCACCGAAATCGATCGCCGCAACGAAGCCCTCCGCCGAAAGCTGCGGGAGAAAGGCCTCGGCGAGGATGACCGCAAGGACCTGGAGGCCAAGATCGCCAGGAACGACAAGAACATCGTGAAGGCCTGCCGTGAGATCAACCTGAGCAAGAAGCGCATCCAGCGGATGGTCTCGAAGCTCAAGGATTACCTCTCCGAGGTCGACGCCGCCGAGAACGAGATCCGATTCATCCGGCTCAAGACCAAGCTGCCCCTGAAGTCCCTCGAGAGCACGTTCGCACGGATGCGCAGGAGCAGGCAGGACGAGCGCAAGATCACGAAGGAGCTTCGCATCTCGGCCGCACGGCTCAAGGAGTACGAGGAGCGCCTCAAGGAGGCCCGCAAGACCCTCAAGCGAGTTCAGGGGGAGACGGGGTTGTCCGCGGCTGACCTCCGGAAGATCGTGGGGGTCATCGAGGCAGGGGAGAAGAAAGCCGGCTCGGCGAAGCGAAAGCTCGTCGAGGCCAACCTGCGTCTCGTCGTGAGCATCGCCAAGAAGTACACGAACCGGGGTCTCCAGTTCCTCGACCTCATCCAGGAGGGAAACATCGGCCTCATGAAGGCCGTCGACAAGTTCGAGTACCAGCGGGGCTACAAGTTCTCCACCTACGCGACCTGGTGGATCCGCCAGGCCATCACCCGGGCGATTGCCGACCAGGCGAGGACGATCCGGATCCCCGTGCACATGATCGAGACGATCAACAAGCTGATCCGCACGTCCCGGTACCTGGTGCAGGAGCTCGGCCGCGAGCCTTCGCCCGAGGAGATCGCCGACAAGATGGAGTTCCCCCTCGAGAAGGTGCGCAAGGTGCTCAAGATCGCCAAGGAACCCATCTCCCTCGAGACGCCCATCGGCGAGGAGGAGGACAGCCACCTGGGCGATTTCATCGAGGACAAGAAGATCATGTCGCCCTCCGAGGCGGCCATCAGCATGGACCTCGCGGAGCAGACCCGCAAGATCCTCTCCACCCTCACCCCGAGGGAGGAGAAGGTCCTGCGCATGCGGTTCGGCATCGGCGAGCGGGTGGATTTGATGCTCGAGGAGGCCGTCACCGAGGACGTCGACGTCAACGTCGAACGGGCGCGCCAGATCGAGGAAAATGTCCTCAAGAGCCTGAGGAACCCGTCGCGCCGCAGGGAGTTGAAGTCGGCTGCAAAATAAAAGCTTGACAAATCCACCGCGTGGCTTTAAACATACGATTTCAATAATCATTTTGACTTGCGGGGCCCATAGCTCAATTGGCAGAGCCACCGGCTCATAACCGGTAGGTCCCTGGTTCGAACCCAGGTGGGCCCACCATTTCACCGGGACCCCGAGCGGACCGGCCCCGAAGAAAGCGGAACGAAGCCTTGGACACAGCCGTCACGAATCCTTCACGCCACGCGGGACGCGCAGCGAATCCCGGCAGAGGGACGCGCCTCGACAATGCACCGAACCCGGTGCATTTTTTTTATTCGTGCCGGTGCGAAACTTCAGACGCACGTCTGTAAACGCGGGAGATCGAGATTGAAAAACCAGATTGCCCTCCTCATCGAGATCCAGAAGATCGACCAGGAAGTCCGAACCCTGAACACGAAAAAGCAAACCCTCCCCGAAAAAGCCGCGGAACTCGATGAGTCGTTTCGTTCCGGCAAGGAACGGATCGACGAAGAGCGAACGGGCCTCGAGGGGCTGAGCAAACTGCACCGGGAAAAGGAATCGGAGCTCAAGGCGGGCCAGGAAAAGCTTCGAAAAGCGCGGGAGCGGCTCCACGAGGTCAAGACCAACAAAGAGTACCAGGCCATGCTCACGGAAATCGAGACGATCGAGAAGACCAACGGCAAAATCGAGGAAGAAATTCTCCTCCTCTATGACCGAATCGACGAAAGGAAGGGGGCCCTCAAGACCCACGAGAAGGAGTTCGAGGCGGTCCGCGCGACATACGAGACGGAACGGCGGAAAATCGAGGCGGAAATGGCCTCCCTCGACGGCGCCCTGCAGGAGCAGAAGGCCCGGTTCGACTCCCTGATCGGAAACCTGGAACCCGACCTGCGACGCCGCTACGAGATGATCAAGGTCCGGCGAAACGGGGTAGCCGTCGTGGCCGTTCGGAAGGGGGTCTGCTGCGGCTGCAACATGAACCTCCCGCCCCAGTTGTACAACGAGCTTCAGCGGTCCGATCAGATCCACTGCTGTCCGAACTGCAACCGGCTTCTGTACTGGGACGAAAGCGCCAATGGCGAATAACACCCTCACGCTGTTCACCGACGGCGCATGCCGGGGCAACCCCGGGCAAGGGGGGGCGGGCGTTGTTCTCATGACCGCCGACGGGCAGGTTGTCTCGACGGCAAAGAAATACCTGGGCCGCTGCACGAACAACATCGCCGAGTACCGGGCTCTCATTCTGGGACTCGAAGAAGCCCTGGCGCGCAAGCCCGACAGGCTCCGCGTCTACCTCGATTCCGAACTTCTCGTCCGGCAGATCCAGGGGGTCTACCGGGTGAAGAACCCTGCCCTGCAACCCCTCATGACGGAGGTGAGATCCCTGCTCGCACGCTTCGGCGTCTGGGAGGTCGACCATGTCCCCCGCAGGGAAAACGCCCTGGCCGACGCTCTCGCCAACGAGGCCATCGACGAAGCACTCGGGAAAAACGGAAGGTAGGAAGATCGGAAGTTACGAAGAGCGAAAAAGAAAAGATCTTTCAGCCGCGCCGTTATCGAATGCGCCCGGGTTCCTTCCGTCGTCAAATCCAAATAATCATTGCAAAATTCGCCGCCTCATCGGAAAATAAGCCGTGTCGGAGCAGGCGGGATGATCGCGGGCCCCTCGCCGGGCCCGAGGAAAGTCCGAGCTCCACAGGGCAGGATGGTCGCTAACGGCGACCGGGGGCGACCCCAGGGAAAGTGCCACAGAAAACATACCGCCCCGAGCCGGTCGAGGGGCAAGGGTGAAAAGGTGAGGTAAGAGCTCACCAGTTCCCCGGGTGACCGGGGAAGCTCGGCAAACCCCATCCGGAGCAAGACCACATAGGGGAGCGTTCGAGGGCGGCCCGCCCGAGCTCCCGGGTCGGTCGCTAGAGGCGTCAGGCAACTGCCGCCCCAGAGTAATGATCATCGCCCCCCGGAGGGTGACCGAGGGGGGAACAAAACTCGGCTTACAGCCTGCTCCGACACCCTGAAAAAAAGAAGTTAAGAAGTTGAGAAGGTAGGAAGCTGGGAAACAAGACAAAAACAAGATCAATCCTCACGCCTTCCGACGCCGTCCTGTGCCGCATCTTCCGCAGGCTCGTCGTCATCATCCTGCTCAGTTTCACATACCTGTTCTATTCGGTTCCCGCGTCAGGCTCGGACGATGCCGCGCGGAAGATGCGCGAGGCGGATGCGCACTTCCAACGGGGGGAATACCTGGAAGCCCTCGCCGACTACCAGGAGGTTCTCGACCAGGACAAGGCAGGCGATCATCGGCCGAAAGCCCTGATGATGTCCGCGACCCTCTACAGCACGTTCCTGAAGGACCACGACGCCGCGCTCGCCCTTTACAGCCAGGTGCGGGCGAAATACCCCGGCAGCGCCTACGAGGCCGACGCCCTCTTCCAGACGGCCATGATCCACTACGAAAACGGCCGGTACGGGGACGCGTCGCGTCTCTTCAATCTGTACCTCCGGCAATTCCCCTCCGGCAGCAGGCGCGACGTGGCGTTCTTCATGCGGGATGCCAGTGACCATCCGCCGTCCGAACGCGAGCGGAGGGAGCGCGTGCAGGACACCCGCCCGAGCAGCACCGACTCGATCCGTGTCCTCGTGCTGGAAAACGCGGACGAGACTCGCCTGTCGGCCCCCGTCCCCCTGGAAGTCCGGAACCCGGGCGGGGGCGCGGTCCTCCAGACCGTCAGAGCCCACCAGGAGGCCCGCGTGCGGTTCGAGGGCGGCTCGCTGTCCGTGAACGGGAAAACATGGCCCGCCACCGAGCTGGTTCTGACGCCGGCCGGCGGCGGCACGGTGCGGGTGAACGGCACCGAGTACCGCGGCAGTGTGAAACTGACCGTGACGGGTCAGGGCCGGATCAATGCCGTCAACCTCGTCGGGATCGAGGACTACCTCTACGGGGTCGTCCCGAGGGAGATGCCGCCGAACTGGCCCGAGGAGGCCCTGAAGGCCCAGGCTGTCGTCTCGAGAAGCTTCTCCCTCTACCAGAAGTTCGTCCATGCCGCACGCGACCACGACATCACGGCCACGACGTCATCCCAGGTCTACGGCGGGATTGCCGCCGAGACGGACCGGGCCCGCAGGGCCGTCGATGCCACGCGCGGCCGGTTCCTCGCCCATGGCGGCCGGCCCGCCCTGACGTACTTTCATGCCAACAGCGGCGGTGTGACGGAAGATGCGCGCCACGTCTGGAGGGTAGCCATCCCTTACCTGCAGTCCATCCCCGACGAGCCCAGCGCACGGGCGCCCGGGACATCCTGGACGGCATTCCTCACCTACCCGCAGATCCGGGATGCCCTGAACCGCAACGGGTTCAGGATCGGTGAGATCCGGGGCGTCGAGGTCTCCTCGGTCAGCCCCTCGGGCCGCGTCACACGGGTGAGGATCGACCACGGCTCGGGCACGACGATTCTCAGCGGGAACCAGTTCCGCACCTCGACGGATCCCGTTCTGATCAAGAGCACCCTTTTCACGGCCCAACGCACCGGGCAGGGCATCCGCTTCGACGGCCGGGGTTCCGGCCACGGGGTGGGGATGAGCCAGTGGGGAGCCCGCATGATGGCAGAAGGAGGATCCCCCTACCGGGAGATCCTCCTCCATTACTACAAAGGTCTCGACTTGAATTGATGGTCCCGCCGCTCAGTGCCTTCTTTCCTGGACCCTGGTCCCTGCCTTATTTCCCCAGATTCTTCTCCGTCTCGATGATGTCGAGGGTCGTCTTGATCACCGTGTCGGCGTTGAGAGACATGCTGTCGATCCCGCACTCGACGATGAACCGGGCGAATTCGGGGTAGTCACTGGGCGCCTGGCCGCAGATCCCGATCTTCCTGCCGAGCTTCCGGGCCTTCGTGATGACGTCCCGCACGAGCGTCAGCACGGCCTCGTTGCGCTCGTCGAAGATGTGGGCCACCTGGGCCGAGTCGCGGTCGAGGCCGAGGGTGAGCTGGGTGAGGTCGTTGGAGCCGATGGAGAAACCGTCGAAGATCTTCGCGAACTCCTCCACGAGGATCACGTTGCTGGGGATCTCGACCATCATGTAGATCTCCAGGCCGTCCTCGCCCTGCACGATCCCGTTGTTGCGCATGACCTCGATCACCCGCCTGCCCTCTTCCACGGTCCGGCAGAAAGGGATCATCGGCTTCACGTTCTTGAGACCCATTTCGTTTCGGACCTTCCGGATGGCCCGGCACTCCAGGGCGAAGCCGTCGCGGTACTTGTCGTCGTAGTAGCGCGAGGCGCCGCGCCAGCCGATCATGGGATTTTCCTCCGAGGGCTCGAAGTACTTGCCGCCGATGAGGTTCGCGTACTCGTTGCTCTTGAAATCGCTCATCCGGGTGATGACGTCCTTGGGGTGGAACGCCGCGGCGATCTTGGCGATGCCCTGGGCCAGCTTGTCGACGAAGAAGTCCGTGCGGTTCTCGTAGCCGCGGGTCAGCAGCTCGATCTCCCGGCGGACCTTCCGGTCCTTCACCTTTTCGAACTGCACGAGCGCCATCGGGTGGATGCGGACGTACTGGTTGATGATGAACTCGAGCCGTGCGAGCCCCACGCCGTCGTTGGGGATGGCGGCGATGTCGAAGGCGTTCTCGGGGTTGCCCACGTTCATCATGATCTGCGTCCGGGGCCTCTGGAGGCTCTCGAGGTTCACGCGCTGGACGTCGTACCTGAGAATCCCGTCGTAGACGTTGCCGATCTCGCCCTCCGCACAGGAAACGGTGGCCTCTTTCGATTTCCGCAGGGCCTCGGTGCCCCGGCCCGTGCCGACGATGCAGGGCACGCCGAGTTCGCGGCTCACGATGGCCGCGTGGCAGGTCCGGCCGCCCTTGTTGGTGACGATGGCCGCGGCGATCTTCATGATGGGCTCCCAGTCGGGATCCGTCATGTCCGTCACGAGCACCTCGCCCTTCTTGAAGTTCTTGATGTCGGCGACACTCTCGATGACGTTCACGGGTCCGGAGCCGATCTTCGACCCCACGGCCGTTCCTGTCACAAGCGGCTTTTTGTGCTCGCGCAGCACGTAGCTCTCGAGAACGTTGGCGTCCTTCTGGGACTGCACCGTCTCGGGGCGGGCCTGGAGGATGAAAAGCTCCCCGGTCACGCCGTCGCGGCCCCACTCGATGTCCATGGGCTTGAAGTAGCCGGCCTCGGCGGAGTAATGGTCCTCGATGATGCAGGCCCACTTGGCCAGGGTGACGATCTCGTCGTCGCTGATGCTGAACAGGTTGCGCTGCGCCCTGGGAACGGGCTTGAGCTCCGTGGACTCGAGCCCCTTCTTCCGGGAGTAGATCATCTTGATCTCCTTGGTCCCGAGCTTCTTCTGGACGATGGGCCGGAAGCCCTGCTTCAGCGTGGGTTTGAAGACGTAGAACTCGTCGGGGTTCACCGTCCCCTGGACGACCGTTTCGCCCAAGCCGTAGGACGACGTGATCAGCACGGCATCCTTGAATCCCGACTCCGTGTCGATGGAAAAGATGACCCCCGAGGCGCCGATGTCGGAACGGACCATCTTCTGCACGCCGATGGAGAGGAACACGCTCTCGTGGTCGAAGCCCTTGTCCACGCGATAGGAGATCGCACGGTCCGTGAAAAGGGAGGCGAAACAGTGCTTGCAGGCGTCGATGAGGGCCGCCTCTCCGCGGATGTTCAGGTAGGTCTCCTGCTGCCCCGCGAAACTCGCGTCGGGCAGGTCCTCCGCCGTGGCGGAGCTCCGGACCGCAACGTCCGTGTTTTCGCCGTACTCCTCGCAGAGCCGGCGGTAGGCCTTGAGGATCTCCTCCTGCAGGTCCTTCGGCATCTGCGCGTTGTAGATCAGGCTGCGGATCTTCCTTCCGCGGGAGCTGAGGTTGCGGATGTCGTGGGTGTCGAGATCCCGGAGGAGTTCCTTGATCTTGCCCCAGATCCCGGCCGACTCGATCAGGTACCGGTAGGCATGGGCCGTGACGGCATACCCGTCGGGGATGTTGACCCCTTTCTTCTGCAGGTTCCTGCGCATCTCGCCCAGCGAGGCGTTCTTTCCGCCCACCTGGGGTATGTCCTTGAGCTGAAGCTCGTCAAACCAGATGATCAGTCTTTCATTGTCCATGTCCATCCTCCCCGAAGATGTTGATGTCCCTGGATCCCCCTGCTTTGCGGCCGCACCCTCCCTATCAGGTTTGCCCCGGCGAGTCAACGGGAAAGAGCCCGCGCTCAGCCCATGGCGTCGGTCAGCCTCCTGCCGCCGAAGACGTGCATGTGCAGGTGGAAAATGAGTTGGCCGCCGTCGGGGTTGACGTTGACGGTGACCCGGTAGCCTTTCTCGGCGATTCCCCTCTCGCGCGCGATGGCCTGCGCAGCCCGGTACATATCGCGCAGCAGATCATCCTGCCCCTCCCCGACGTCGTTGAACGTCGCCACGTGCTCCTTCGGCACGATCAGGACGTGGACGGGAGCCACCGGGTGGATGTCGTTGAAGGCGATGATCCGGTCCGTCTCGAGCACCTTGCTGCAGGGGATTTCCCCCTTGACGATCTTGCAGAAAATGCAGTCGCTCATATCTCCTCCCTTTTTCGGTCAAGCCTTCTGTCCGGCTTTACGCCTTCATCGCTTCAGGAAGCTTCTCCTTATGAAGTTAAGAAGTTGGGAAGGTAAGAAGCTGGGAGAGATTCAGACCGGTGGCAGTCCTTCCGTCTTTCCAGGCTTGCCAACTTCACAGCTTCGCAGCTTCACCGTACAGACTTCGTCCGTGCGATCGCCTCCCCGAGGTCCAAGGCGCCCGTGTAGAGGGCCTTGCCCGTGATGACGCCGAGAATGCCGGCGTCCGCAACGGCCAGGAGTCGGTCGATGTCCCCGAGCCCGGCCACTCCGCCCGATGCGATGACGGGGATCTTCACGGCCCGGGCGAGGCGCTCGGTGGCGCTCACATTGACCCCCGTCTCCATGCCGTCCCGGCTGATGTCCGTGTAGACCAGGGCCGCCAGCCCGAGTCCCTCGTAACGTTTCGCGACCTCGAGGGTGTCCGCCTCCGTGGCCTCCGTCCAGCCCTCGACGGCGACCTTCCCCCCCTTCGCATCGATGCCCAGGATGACCCGCCCGGGGTTCCGGCGGCAGGCTTCGACGACGAGGTCCCGGTCCTTGAGGGCCGCCGTGCCGAGGATCACCCACCGGATACCCATCGCCAGGTAGAACTCCACGGCGGCGAGATCGCGGATGCCCCCGCCCAGCTCGATCGGCAAATCGACGGCGGACAGGATGCGGCGGATCACATCGGCATTGACGGGACGCCCCTCGCGGGAACCGTCGAGGTCGACCACATGGATCCGCTCGGCTCCCTTTTCGGCCCACCGCCGGGCCACCTCCACGGGATCCCCGCTGTAGACGGTCTCACGCCGAAAATCCCCCTGGAGAAGACGGACGCATCTCCCTCCCCGGATGTCTATGGCTGGGATGATAATCAAGAATTGCAGCTCCGGTACCGGTGTCCCGACCGGTTCTTCTCCGTCATAAAAAAAGCCGGTTTCCGGCAGTTCCCCGGGCGGGGCGCCGGACCGGCGATTCCCTTCGGCCGGCCGGGTTGATCATCGATACCCGGGGAACGTCTTCAGCAGTTCTTCGACGCCGTCCTCGGCCAGCTCCGCCGCCGTGACCCACTTCGGGCCCCTGGTGAAAAACGTCGAGGCCTGCAGGAGATTCTCCAGGAGCGACTGCTGGGTCCTGTCGTACATTCTCCCCCATACCAGCTCGCCGTCGCTGACCCGGATCAGGTAGATCCCGAAGGCGACCGAAGCCGGGCGCTCGGCCGAGAAGGCATACCCTACCCGCTCACGGAAGCAGGAAACGTAGCCGATCACGATCCCGTCTGCTTCGAGCGCCTTACCCGC
>MVQS01000194.1 GCA_002067855.1 Syntrophaceae bacterium PtaB.Bin038 | reverse complement strand
CTGGACCGCAAGGGGGAATTCCCATTCGAGCAGGTGCGCAAGATCGGGGCGCTGGGGATTATCGGCATTGCCTCCCCCCGCGAGTACGGCGGCTCGAAGGCCGGACATCTGCCGGCGTTGATCGCCGTCGAGGAGATCGCGCGAGTCTATCCCTCCCTCGCCTTCATCCTCGAGGTGACCCAGGCCCCGCTGTACATGATCGAGACGTGGGGCACGCCCGAGCAGAAGCAGGCCTGGCTGCCGCCGCTCATCCGGGGCGAGAAGATCGCCGCCGTGGCGGCAACGGAGCCCACGGGAGGCTCCGACCTCGCCACGCTGAACACCACGGCCGTCGTAGACGGAGACGGCTACGTCCTCAACGGCAGGAAAGTCTACATTACCAACGGCGGCGTGGGCGACTGGGTCCTCGTCCTGGCCCGGACGGGCGAGAGGGCCAGCGTTCTCACCGTGGAGAAGGGTACGCCGGGGTTCGTCGTGAGCCGGCGCCAGGAGATGATGGGATTCAAGTCGGGAGACGTCTGCGAGTTGGGGTTCAGCAACTGCCGCGTTCCGAAAGCGAACCTGATCGGCAAAGAAGGCGGGGGCCAGGCGGTCGCCATGGCGACCTTCACGGTGAGCCGTGCCGCCGTGGGGGCCGTGGGGCTGGGCATCGCTCGCGGGGCCTTCGAAATCGCCCTGAAGTATGCCAAGGAGCGCACTCTCTACGGCAAGCCCATCGCGAACCTCCAGGCGATCCAGTTTATGCTCGTGGACATGGACACGGAGATCGACGCCGCCCGCTGGCTCATCTACCGCCCGGCCGCGTGCCTGGACAGGGGCATGGCGCCCCGCGACATCGGCAAGCTCTCGGCCCGGGCCAAATACATCGGCGGCGAGGTGGCGGCGAGCGTCACGATGAAGGCTATGCAGGTTCTCGGCGGCTACGGGGTGAGTCCGGAGTACCACCTGGCGAGGCTGTTGGCCGACGCTGTCGAGATCTTCCCGGCCACGGGGATGCCGCAGATCATGAAATTCATCCAGGCCCTGGAGATCCTAAAGTGAGGCAACTCCAGGGCCTCTCCACTCCAACGAAGAAGGCCCCCGTCTCCCCGAGGGCCTTCTTTTTGTGTTTCTCGTTGCTGTAGCCTGAACCCTGGACCCTTTTCAGGTCTTCCGATAGTACTTCTCCGCCATGTAGGAACTCCGCACGAAGGGAGACGAGGCGGCGTCCCGGAAACCTAGACGCAGGGCGTCACGGCGGTATTTCTCGAAGATCTCCGGTTTCACGTACTCCACGACCGGATGGTGGGCCGGCGAGGGGCTCAGGTACTGCCCGATGGTGATCACGTCGCACGAGGCCGAGCGGAGGTCCACCATAACCTCGAGAACTTCCTCGCGGGTCTCGCCGAGACCGACCATGAGTCCCGACTTGGTGGTGAGCGGTGGATGGAGGACCTTGGCCTCGCGAAGCAGGGCCAGGGAGCGGCGGTAGTCTGCCTGGGGGCGGACGGACGGGTAGAGGCGGGGGACCGTCTCGACATTGTGGTTCAGGACCTCCGGCGCGGCGTCGATCACCGCTTGCAACGCGTCGTGCGACCCCTGGAAGTCTGGAATGAGCACCTCGATGCCCACGTCGGGGCACTCGCGGCGCAAGACCTCGATGACCCGGGCGAAGTGCCCGGCACCCCCGTCGGGAAGGTCGTCCCTCGTGACGGAGGTGATCACGACGAAACGCAGGCCCAGACGCTTCACTTCCGCGGCCAGGCGCAGGGGCTCCCCGGCGTCGAGGGTTTCGGGGATCCCCGAATCGACGGCGCAGAAGCGGCAGTTGCGCGTGCAGACCTTACCCATGATGAGGAAGGTGGCCACCCCTTTGGAGAAGCACTCGCCCTGGTTTGGGCAGCAGGCCTCCTGGCATATGGTGCGGAGCCGGCTGCGCTCCAGGCTCCCCTCCATCGCCTGCACACCGGCCCCCACGGGAAGCCTCTTGCGGAGCCAATCGGGTTTTGCCGGGATCATCCTGTTTGTTTCTCCTTCCATGACGCTTGTTGCCGTACAAACTCGGCCGGCAGTATCCGTTTCATATCCTGTCCGGCGCCTATTCTATCCGATTTGTCTTTCTTCTTCGACAGGACGGACCGGACAGACCGAATAGACGGAATAGAACAGATGGCAGAGAGGGAAGGCGGGGCGTGCGCCCCGCCTTCCCGGAGGGAGGTAGCATCCTTGCGGATCTACTCGAATTTGTCGGGCTTCTTGAAGCCGAGGCGCGTCCAGTACTTCTCGGGCATTACCTGGGGGTTCTTGTAGAAAACCCAGGCGCAGGGCTTCGTCTCGTCGGGGTCGTATTCCGTCACCCACAGGGGCCAGCCGCCCCACTCGATCATGAGGATCTCGTTCATGGCGCAATGCAGGCAATAGTACGGCACGCCCGCCTGGCTCCAGCTCCAGGGGTAAGCCTTGGAGGTCTTTCCCCAGTTGTAGGGGGGGCCGTAGCGCGACGGGGTTCCGTCGACGGGATCGCCCCGGCGGGTCCTGCCGCCGCTGCCGCAGGGGTCGCAGGACAGCACGATCTTGTCGTCGTCCTCGGTGAAGTCGAGCTCGCCCATCTGCCGCGGGCCGCACCGATGTGCGCGGAAGACCTCGGCGTTGAGCCAGATGCGCTCCATGGGCGTCATCTTGCGCAGGCCGCTCCAAGTGCGGCGCATCATCCAGGTGCTCTGGGTATCGCGTAGCAGCTGGTACATGGCCTCTTCGCCGTACCTCTTGGCGACTTTATCGAGCATGTCCGACGTCCAGTCGGCGTAGAGGTCGTGCAGGCCCTTGCTCTCGATGATGATGTAGTCGGCCAGTTCTTTGGCCAGCTCGGTCTTGCCCTCGTCGATGCAGCGCTTGACCATGTCAGGCGTGGGCACGCCCAGATCCTGCAGATCGTCCTTGCGAATCTTCCTTCTGATCTTGTCCCACTTCTCGTATTTCAGCATATCGTTCACCTCTCATGTTACAGGCGGCGAATCGGCGGCGGGTCCTTCCCCCTCCGATCCGGCAGCCGGCGTTGTCGTGCGGGGCCGCTGCGGCGGGCCCGCAGGGTGTCTCACTTCCCGTTCTTCTTGAGCTCTTCAGGAAGCCTCTCGACGGCAGGTTCGTGGTAGAGGACGTCCTCGCCGTAAAGCGCCTTGACATCCGCTTCGGACATCCCCAGCTCCTTTGTCAGGACCTCGACGTTGTGCTCACCCAGGAAGGGTGCATAGTTCCGGGGGCCTGCCGGGGTTTCGGAAAGCTTCAAGGGGCTTCCGTAATGCCGCATGGGGCCGATGAAGGGCTGGTACAGGGTGACCATCATCTCCCGGGCCTTGACCTGGGGATCGTCTTCGGCCAGTTCCTTGAGGCTGCGGCAGCGGATGCAGGGCACGCCCTGCTCCTCGAGCTTTCTTTCGGCCTCGGCCACTGAGGGCTGCGACATGACCCACTTCTCCACCTGCTCATGGATGAAGGGGGCATTGGCCGTTGAGCAGCGCGTGGAGACGTCCTTCGCCCTGGGGTCGGAAAGCAGGAACTCGAACTCGGGGCCCATCACCTTGACCATGGGCACCCATCGGGGCTCCGTGAGGCAGGCAATGGCGATGTAGCCGTCCTTGCCCGTGTAGATCCCGTAGGGGGCGTAACCGGGGTGCTTGGCGCCGATCCGCGGGATTTCGACGGGCTCGCCGATGGCGGAACTGATCAGGTACCAGGGCAGGGTGTTCTCGTGCAGGGAGAACAGGCAGTCCATCATGGAGATGTCGATGTTCTGGCCCTGGCCCGTCATCTTCTTGTGGTAGAGAGCCGCCAGGATGGCCGTACAGGCATGCATGGATGCCGTCGTATCACCGATGGAGACGGGTGCGATGATCGGGGGCGTGCTCTGGTCCGACCAGCCGCTGGCACCCTGCGCGATCATGTCGTAGCCGGGCTTATGGCTGTAGGGTCCCCAGTGACCAAAAGACGAAATGGAACAGTAGATGATGTCGGGTTTGATCTTCTTGACCTGATCGTAGTCGAGCTTCAGCTTGCCCATGACGTCGGGGGCGAAGTTTTCAATCAGGATGTCGCTTTTCTTAATGAGCTTGTGGATGATCTCCATCCCCTTGGGGTTCTTCAGGTTGACGCAGATGCTTCGCTTGCCCCGGTTGACGAGGATCGTGTAGGAACTCTGGGTGACGCCGTCCTTGGTGACCCGAAGGGGGAGCCACCGTTCGTTGGCCCCGGCCTTGTACTGTTCCACCTTGATCACGTTGGCGCCGAGATCGGCCAGCGTCTTCGCCGCGTGGGGCCCCGCCAGAACCCAGGTGAAATCCAGGACTGTTACCCCTGTGAGTGGACCCGGTTTCAGATTGCTCATAACATACCTCCCTTTCCTCGAATCGTTGTGTTTACCTTCATTTCCCCGCCGCTGCAAGACCGGTCAGAGGGGTTCCCCCTTTCCGCCTCACGGCCGCCCTCGACGCTGTCCTCCCCGGGCGTTCGCGGCGGGGTCTCTTCTATTTTCTCTTTTGCCTCTCTTCGTACAGCAGCCCGCCCACGAAGGCTGCCACCTCGCCTGTGACGGCGGCGCACCGCTCGAGCCCCCCGCCGGCAAAGTAGGCATCGGCCTTGACCGGGTCGGCCAGGTCGGTCTGTGTCAGGTCGCGGCAGTTGACCGTGCCGAATCGGCCCTGGAAGTGCTTCACCAGCCTCCGTGCGGGCCGGATCCCGTCGATGATCCCCTCCATGCCGTCGGCCATGGATTTGCGGCCGAAGACCGCGCCCAGGATCAGGAGCCCGCCGATCAGGGCGCCGCAGTTGTTGCCCGTCATGGACATGCCGGCGGCGAAGGGGCTTGCGGCCTTGAACAGGGGTGCGTTGTCCTCCTCGAAGACATCGAGGAAAGTCTGCACGACCGCCTGGGAGCAGCCGTGGCAGCTGAAGTCGTAGTCGTAGGCTTTCTTGCGGACAGCCTCGACGAATGCCTCCGGGGTTGCGTATCGGTCGAGCTTGCTGAGATCCAAGGTGCGCCTCGCTTGTGTCGCCCCCTCCCTGCCGTTGATGCCGCACTCGCCGCCGGGGATCATCCCCGGCGGCAAATGCGGAACGGAGAGAGGTAGGTAGGTCAGGTGTCCCTTACAGACCCAGCTCCTGGGCCACGATTTCCCTCTGGTAGTTGGGGCTTCCGAAGGCGTATTCGCCGGCCTTGGCCCGCCGCGAGTAGATGGGCATGGCGTGCTCGACGATGTAGCCCGTCCCGCCGAAGATCTGGTGGCCGATGAGGGCAACCTTCTTGTAGGCCTCGCTCACCCAGGTCTTGGCCACGGCGGCGAACTTGCGCGCCTCCGGCATCCCCCGGTCGATCATCCAGGCGGCCTTGTAGGTGATGTAGATGCTCTGCTCGGTGGCCATCTTCATGTTGGCGCACAGGTGCTGCACGGCCTGAAAGGTCCCGATGGGCTTGCCGAACTGCACGCGCTCCTTGGCATAGGCAACGGCCAGTTCCATGACCCTGTTCGAGCCGCCGAGCATCTCGGCGCACTTGGCCACGGCGGCGATCTGGAGGGTCTTTTCGATGACTGCGAATCCTTTGCCCGCTTCACCCAGCAGCGCGCCCTTGGGCACCCTCACCTCCTTGAAGACAACCTCGCACTGCTTGTCGCCTGCCACGGTCTTGAGCAGGGTGATGCCGACGCCGGGGGTCTTGGTTTCCACGAGGAACAGCGAGATGCCGTCCTTGTCCAAGTCCTTGCCCGCCGTGCGGGCCGCCACGATCATCCAGTCGGAAACGTTGGCGTCGGGCACGAAAAGCTTCGTGCCGTCGATCACCCAGCCGTCCCCCTCGGCCTGAGCCCTCACGGTGATGAGGGAGGGGTTGAACTGGGCCGCTGCCGGCTCGGAGAGGGCCAGCGTCATCCGCAGCGCCCCCTCCGAGATCTTGGGCAGGAATTCCTGCTTCTGGGCCTCGCTGCCGGCCTCGAGGATCGTGCAGCCGCCGAGGATGACGGTGGAGAAGTAGGGGCCGGGCAGGGCCGCGTAGCCCATCTCCTCCATCAGGGTCACCATGTCGAGCATGCCGCCGCCGATGCCGCCGTACTCCTCGGGAAAGAGGATCCCCATCCAGCCCAGCTCGGCCATGCCCTTCCAGAGCTCCGGCGTGAAGCCCTTCTCGTCCTTGTCCATCTCGAGGTACCACTCCACGTTGGGGCAGGCCGCGGCGAGGAACCTTCGCGCCGCCTCCTTGAGCATTTTTTGATCGTCGGTATATGTAAAGTCCATGAGACAAACCTCCTGAAGTATTCGTTCAGCCCCTGGGGAGACCCAGGCCGCGGGTTGCGATGACGGTACGGCCTACTTCGCTCGTGCCGGCGCCGATCGTGGTCATGAAGGAGTGCAGGAATTCCCACGTGATCCGGCCCTTGAGGGGCACGTACTTGGATCCTTCCTCGAGCTGGCAGTACTGGTCGAGCAGCTGCATCGCGTTGTCCACCATCCGCTGCTCCATCTCAGAGACGACGACCTTCGTGATCTCGGGCTCGCAGGTCATGGCCTGGTGGTTCCACTCCATCCAGCGAGCGTGGTCGGAGAGCAGCTGGCTCGTCTCGATCTCGACGGCGATCTGGGCGATCTTCTGGCGGACCATGGGGTCCTCGGCAAGGGGTCGGCCCAGGTAGGTCGTCTTCTTCGCGTAGTCGATGAGCATGCTCAGGTAGGGGAAGTACCTCGAGGGCGTGAAGACGTAGTTGCGCTCCGACATGAGGGCCTCCATCATGTAGTAGAAGCCCTTGTTGACCTCGCCCACAAGGCGGTTCTTCGGCACCTTCACATCGTCGTAGAAGACCTCGTTGGTCCGCTCGCCCGACATGGTGATCATGGGCCGGATCGTGATCCCGGGGGCCCGCTGGTCGACGATGAAGAGGCTGATTCCCTTGTAGGGGGAGGCCTTCAGGTCCGTCTTGGCCGCCAGCCAGTGGTAATCCGCGTAGTGGCTCTCCGTGTTGAAGGTCTTCTGGCCGTTGACGAGGTAGTGGTCGCCCTGGTCGATGGCCGTC
>MVQS01000193.1 GCA_002067855.1 Syntrophaceae bacterium PtaB.Bin038 | reverse complement strand
TCCTCGAGGCCGACCATGTCATCGCCGTGAGTCACTTCACCCGCCGGCAGATCGTCGAGCGTTACGGGATCGACCCGGGGAAGGTCAGCGTGGTCCACAACGCCGTCACGCGCGGCGAGGCGGCCGCACGGTACGGCGTGACGAAGCGGGCCGGCGAAAAGATCGTCCTGTTCCTCGGGAGGATCACGCATCAGAAAGGGCCCGGGGTCTTCGTCGAGGCGGCCGCCGAGGTACTGCGGGCCCTGCGCGATGTGACGTTCGTGATGGCGGGGAGCGGCGATCTCATGCCGCGGACGATCGAACGCGTGGCCGAGCTCGGCCTGGGCAGCCGGTTCCTCTTCACGGGGTTCCTGCGCGGCGAGGAGGTGGAGAGGATGTACGCGGCGAGCGACCTCTACGTCATGCCCAGCGTTTCCGAGCCTTTCGGGATCGCCCCGCTCGAGGCGATGCGTGCCGACGTGCCGGTCATCGTCTCGAGGCAGGCCGGGGCCGCCGAGATCCTCCACCATGTCCTGAAGGTGGACTTCTGGGACGTGCGCGGGCTGGCGGAAAAGATCTGCGCGGTCCTGACCTACGAGGCGCTCGCGCGGGAGATGATCGAGCGCAGCCGCGAGGAACTCGCGTCCGTCACGTGGGACCGCGCGGCACGGCGGATCGAGGACGTTTACGAGAAGGTGACAGGTGATGGGTGACAGGGTTCCCCTGTCGAAGCCTTTTTCCCCCCGATACCTGATACCTGACACCTGTTACCGTGAGTGAGCGATGACCGGTGATCCACATCCAAGACGACCCTTGAGGGGGTGCTGAGTGCCATCCGTCGTCCTGCATTTTGATTTCCACCTGGCGCTGCGATTGAGGAAGTACGGCTTCTTCGACATCGGGCGCTCGCAAGAGTATTTCGACGCCGACGAGAGCCGAGCGGCCCTCGCGCGTTTTGCGGAGGGCTTCGCCCTGCCGGCGGCGGCGCGGATGCTCCGGCTCGTGCGGAGGCACCGGGGCCGCTTCCGGGTTTCCCTCTCGGTCTCTGGCATGCTTCTTGAACAACTGAAAGAGGGGCAGAAGCCGCTCCTGGAGAGCTTCCGGAGGCTGGCGGACACGGGCTGCGCCGAGATCGTGTGCGGCGTGTACCACCACTCTTTCGCCTCGCTGTTCTCGGAGGCGGAATTCCGCCGCCAGATCGCCATGCATCGGCGCATGATCCGGGCCTGCTTCGGCCGACGGCCGCGGGCGTTTCGGAACACGGCGGGCCTCTGCAGCGGGGACGTGGTGCGCGTCGCCCGTTCCATGGGCTTCCGGGTGATTCTGGACGGGGGCGCCGGCCGGCTGTCCGACGAGATGATGAGCGGGGACGCCGAGGCGTTTGCCGGGCGGCTCGTCGACCGGGTTGACGGGGACGAGGTCATCGGCCTGGTGATCGACTGCGCGGGGTTCGGGGAGGGAGGCCCGGGAGGGCCGGGGGCTCTGCGCTTCCTCGAGGACGTTCCGGGAATCCTGCTCAAGCGGCGCAACTGGAGTTTCCTCACGCCGTCCGAGGCGGCAGCCCGCCGCGGGAAGACAGACTTCCTCGATACCGCCGTCCCGTCCCTGCACTCCGATCCCGGTAAGGATCGGGCCGAGCCCCTGGGAAACCACCTGCAACGGGACGCCGCGAACACCCTCTATGCGCTGGAAGGCCGGGTGCACGAGACGCGAAGTCGCAGGCTCCTCGACACGTGGCGCAAGCTCCAGGCGTCGGACTACTTTGACTGCATGTGCACGAAAGGCCTGTCGGAAGGGGCGCCCGGCCGCACGCCCAACCCGTTTGGATCCCCCTACGACGCCTACATCCACACCATGAATATTCTCAAAGACTTCTCCGGCAGGGTCGAAGGGAAGTCGGGGGTTCGCTCATGAATGCTGATCGCGAAGACTACCTGTTCGAGGTGAGCTGGGAGACCTGCAACCAGGTCGGCGAGGTCTATGCCTCCGTCCGCAGCAAGATCCCCGCCACGGTGCGGGCCTTCGGGGACCGTTACGTGCTGCTGGGGCCGGACCTGAAGAACAACCGGGAGTTCGAGGAAACCGACGAGCCCTTCTGGCTCTCCATCCGGGAGAACACGGCGATGAAGGATCTCCCCTGCCGCTTCGGCCGATGGAAGGTGCCGGGCGAGCCGCGGGTCATCCTGGTGAACTTCACGAAGAAGTACAACAAGGACCAACTGCTGTTCCAGCTCTGGGAGGACTATGGCGTCGATTCCATCTCCGGCGGCTGGGACTACGTCGAGCGGGTCATGTTCGGCTACGCCTGCGGCGAGGTCGTCGAGACGCTGCACAACCTCAAGGTCAAGCCGAAGGGGCTCCGGACCGTCGCCCTGTTTCACGACTGGGTCTGCGGGGCGGGCCTGCTGGCCGTGAAGAAAACGGTCCCCGAGGCCGGCACGGTTCTCACGCTGCACTCCACCGTCCTGGGCCGGGTGCTGGCCGCATCGGGCATGGACATCTACTCCGAGATGGAGCACATCTCGCCCCAGCGGGAGGCGGGCGCCCACAACTGCGCCGCCCGGTATTCCCTGGAGGCCGCCTGCGCGCGGGAGGCCGACTGCCTCACCGCGGTGAGCGACATCACGGGGCTGGAGGCGAAAAACTTCCTGGGACGCTCGCCCGACGTGGTGACGCCCAACGGCCTCGACGTGGCGAGCATTCCGGACCTGGCCGAATCGAGAGCCCCGGCCCTGCGGGCCCGCGAACGGATCCTCGCCGCCGCCGCGAAGTTCCTGCGAAGGCCGCTGCCCGCCGACACGAGGATCCTGATGACCTCGGGCCGCTACGAGTTCCACAACAAGGGCGTGGACGTCTTCCTGCAGACCCTGGGGCGGCTGGACAGGGAAATGGCCGGCAACCCCAGCGTCCTGGCGCTGCTGTGCCTCATGGGGGGCCACATGGACCTCGTGCCGTCCCTCCAGGCCGGCTCCGCCAGGCCCGAGGGCGCCGCCGTCCCCATCGCGACGCACCGCCTGAGCTACGAGGCCTCGGACCCGATCCTCGAGACCTGCAGCCGCCTGGGCCTCAAGAACAGCCCCCAGAACCGCGTCAGCGTCATCTTCAACCCCGCCTGCCTGGACGGGCACGACGGCCTGTTCGACATGCCCTACCACGACCTCCTTTCGGGCTGCGACCTGGGGGTGTTCCCTGCGTACTACGAGCCCTGGGGCTACTCGCCCCACGAGTGCGCCGCCTACGCCGTGCCCGCCGTGACCGTCGACCAGGCGGGCTTCGGCCCCTGGGTGCTCGCCACGGCGGGGGAGAACCGGGCGATCCGGGTCCTGAAGCGGCGGGGCCTCGACACGGCCGCCATCGTCGAGGGCCTCTACGGCATCCTCAGCGAGTTCGTCGCCCTGACCGACGAGGAGGTCCTGCAGGAGCGCCGCGAAGCCCGTCGGATCGCCGTCAGGGCCGGCTGGGAGACCTTCTTTCCCGAGTACCTGCGGGCTTTCGAGAGGGCGATGGCCGGCGCCCAGTCGCGCGCCGCGCGGCTCGGCGAGTCCCGCGAGGAGATGCGCCACGTCTTCTCGAGCTCGGGCTCCAGCCACCCGCACTTCCGGACCTTCACGGCCGTCGTCAACCTGCCCGCGAAGATCGCCCGCCTCCGGGAGCTGGCCTACAACCTCTGGTGGTCCTGGAACCCCGAGGCCCTGGATCTCTTCTCGCTGCTCGACCCCAAGCTCTGGGAGCAGATGGGCAACAACCCCGTGCGCATGCTCGAGACGGTGAGCCCCGAGCGGCTCTCCGAGGCGGCCGAGAACGAGAGCTACGCCAATCTCTACGGCCGCATCCTGCAGCGCTTCGACGACTACATGGGCGAGCGGGGGCTGGCCAAGGCCGCGGCGGGACTCAACGGCATCCGGTGGTCGGCGCCGGTGGCCTACTTCTCCACGGAGTACGGCATCCACGAGAGCCTCCCCATCTACTCCGGCGGCCTCGGCGTGCTCTCGGGCGACACGCTCAAGACGGCCAGCGATCTCAACATCCCCATGGTCGGCGTCGGGCTTCTCTACAAGTGCGGCTACTTCCGGCAGACGATCGACAAGGACGGCATCCAGCAGGCCGAGTACGTCGAGAGCGACTTCTCCAACATGCCCGTCCAGATCGTCCAG
>MVQS01000192.1 GCA_002067855.1 Syntrophaceae bacterium PtaB.Bin038 | reverse complement strand
AATCCGGGACGTCATGCGCTGGTCGGGGCCCCGGATGATCTGGAAACACCCTGTGCTCGCCGCCTTTCACCTGCTCGACGGCCGCAGGAAGGCGCCGGCTCCCCCCGCGCCGAGAGACCGGACAGGGAAATAATCCTTGACAAGTACTTGAAACGACATTATGTTAGTTCCGCTTTGAACCGGTTTCGACACATATTGTCCCCAGAGCCCGTGAGAGGCCGTGGGGATTTTTTTTGGCCTGATTGATGCAGGCCCTGCCGGTTCAAGCAAGGAGGATCATGGGAAAAAGAAATCACAACCAGTTCATCAAGCGACAGAAAGAGCTGGAAAGGCAGAGAAAAGCCAGCGAGAAGATGGCCAGGCGCCAGGGCAAGATTCCGAGAAGCGTGCAGGATGAAGAGTCCGTGAGCGTGGAAGCCGCCCCGGCGGAGGCCGAAGCGTAAACACCCCAACCGAAAACCCGCCGTAATAAAAGAAGCGGGCGGACCGGAAAGCTTCCCGGTCGAAATGCGTCAGAAGAGAGGTTTGTTTGTTCATGAGTTTCAAGTCGTTCGAGTTGCACCCGCAGATTCAAGCAGGCGTCGAGGCCCTTGGGTACGAGGAGCCCACGCCGATCCAGTCCCGGTGCATCCCCCTGATCCTTCAGGGCCGCGATGTCATGGGGATGGCCCAGACCGGCACGGGGAAAACCGCAGCCTTCGGCCTGCCGATCCTGCAGAGACTGATGTCGGGGCCGCGCAGGCGCGTCCGCGCCCTCATCATCGCCCCCACGCGCGAACTGGCCGAGCAGATCCACGAGGCCATCGGCCAGCTCGGCCGCAAGACCAAAGTCAAAAGCGTCACCGTGTACGGCGGCGTGAAGCAGAACGCCCAGGTCAAGAAGCTCCAGGAGGGCGCCGAGATCGTCGTGGCCTGCCCGGGAAGGCTCCTGGACCTCTTGGACCAGGGGGTCATCGACCTCTCCCACATGGAGGTGCTGGTCCTGGACGAGGCGGACCGTATGTTCGACATGGGCTTCATGCCCGATGTCCGCAGAATCCTGGGGCGGATCCCCGCCGAGCGTCAGACTCTGCTGTTTTCGGCCACCTTGCCGGAGGAGATCCGTGACCTGGCCCGGGACATCCTGAAAGACCCCGTCACCGTGCAGGTGGGCGAAGCCGCCCCGGTATCCACGGTCTCCCATGCCCTGTACCCCGTCGAGCAGCACCTCAAGACGGCGCTTCTCGTGAAGATCCTGGAACGCACGGACACGGACTCGGTCCTCGTGTTCACCCGGACCAAGGACCGGGCGACGCGCGTGGCCAAGCATCTCAAGAAGGCGGGCTTTCCCGTCACGTTCCTCCAGGGGGACCTCTCCCAGAGTCAGCGCCAGGAGGCGCTCAACGGCTTCCGGAAGGGCAAGTACCGGATCCTCGTGGCCACCGACATCGCCGCCCGCGGACTCGACATATCCCGGATCTCTCACGTGATCAACTACGACATGCCGGACACCGTCGACGCCTACACCCATCGAATCGGGCGGACAGGCCGGGCCGAGAGGACCGGGGACGCCTTCACCTTCGTCACCCGCGACGACCGGGCGTTCGTCTGGGAGATCGAACGGGTGCTGGGCGAGGAGATCGAGCGGAGAACCCTGGAAGACTTCGACTATACCGCGCCGCCGAGGCCCAGCGTACGCGACGGGCGCGGCAGGCAGGGGGGGCGCGACCGCTTGGAAGAGGCGCCGAGACCGCAGCCGCCGCCAGGCGACCTGTCGGTCTTCGCCGCGTTCCACGCCGCCTCGGGACTCCCGCAAAGGGCGCGAAAGGTCACTCTCTACTCGACGCCCCGATCGAGGTCGCGCCGGCTGCGCAGCGCCCGCTGAGCGGGGGGAGGCAAAAAGGGGGGGCCATGATTGGCATTGCAGTCGGGCCCCGGTTGTGATAACCACTCGCTTAGTTTGTCGTCGAAGCCGGTACAGGATCGAAGCATCATCACAGGCAACCTTTATTCATTCAGGAGAGGTCGATGAAGATTTACGTCGGGAACATGCCTTACAGTGTCACGGAAGAGGATCTCAAGCAGGCGTTCGAAGCGTTCGGGCAGGTTGAGTCCGTGACGATCATCAAGGACAAGATGAGCGGACAATCAAAAGGTTTCGGCTTCGTCGAAATGGGTTCGGCCGACCAGGCCCAGGCCGCCATCAGCGGGATGAACGGAAAGGACCTGAAGGGACGGAAACTCAACGTCAACGAGGCCCGCCCCCGCCAGGACGACGGTCGCGGCGGCGGAATGCGGCGCCCCGGTGGAGGCAGCGGAAAGCCCCGTTACTAGACCCAGGCTATTCTCCTTCGGAAAACCGCAGGAATCGGGGTCTCCCGGAAACGGGAGGCCCCCGAACCTCTCATCGGCTCCCGCATAGAACCAGGATCGTCATCCGGACGGCCGCGCGCGCCAGGGTGCACGCAACGGCCGCGTATGCCCTTGACAGGGATGCAAGGCCGGATGTAGTTACGAAAAACCATCCCGGAGTCGCCTCTTGATCATCCATCGCCGGGGCCGCGGGCCCGAAATCGAATACCCTTGCCCCTGGGGCTACAAGGTCATCGGCGTCGACGTGGAGCTGCTGCGAAGCGCCATCGCCGAGGTGATCCAGGAACGGCCTCACACCGTGACCCCGTCGAGCCGGAGCCTGACGGGCAAGTACCACTGCCTCGACGTGGAGCTCGTCGTCACGAGCGAAGAAAGCCGCCTGGAGATCTACGAGGGGCTGCGCAGGCACCCCGCCGTCAAGATCGTCCTGTGAAAAGCCAGATCCTCTTACCCTCTCACCCCCGTGTTTTCCGGCCTTTGCACATCAGGGGAAAAAGTACGTGCTGCCATGGGGGAGGAGCGGGGCCTGCCGTTCCGTCAGGCCCGCTCTGTCGGCCGCCTTGCGGTAGTCTCTGGCCGGCAGGTCCATCGGCTCGTCGGTCAGGTCGAAAACGCCCCACTGCTGGGGGATGAGGACCCTGGCCCGCAGTTCCTTGAACGCCTTGACGGCCTCGTCGGGATCGAGGTGGTAGACCGACATGAACCAGCGCGGTTCGTAGGCCCCGATCGGCAGCAGGGCCGCATCCATGGGGCCGAACTTTCGGCCGAACTCGGCAAACCCTGGGAAATACCCGGAATCCCCTGCAAAGTAGACCTTGCGGTTCGCCGACTCGACGAGCCAGGAGCCCCACAGGCGCCTGTTGGTGTCCCAGGGAGTCCGCTTCGTCCAGTGCTGTGCGGGCAGCAGCCGGTAGGTGATCCCGTGGATCGTGAACTTCTGGAACCAGTCGAGTTCAATGACCCGGGAACCGGGGAGCACATCCTCGAACCACTCGCGGTAGCCCAGCGGCGTGAGATACAGAGGCCCCGTCCCGATCCTCCGGATGCTGTCCTTGTCGAGGTGGTCGTAGTGGCTGTGCGAGATCAAAACGACCTGCATCGGGGGGAGCTCCTCCGGCTGCAGCGGAAACGGCGCATGCCGGTCGATGAAATACACGATGTCCCCGAAGACGGGGTCCGTGATGATGTTCTGGCCGTTGACGCGGATCCAGAGCGTTGCATGGCCCAGGTAGGTCACGGAGTCCTCCGCTTTCAGGATGGCGGCCACGTCGGGCTTCGTGACGGGAAAGTAGGGCCGCTGCCTCTTCTCCTTGCGGTAGGGGTTGGAACTGACTTTCCACTCGAGAAGCCGCAGGGTGCTTCCCGCCCGCTCCTCCTGCAGCCAGGGGTTGCGAAATCCCGGATTCGTGTGGTGGGCCCTGTCCCGGGCCAGCGCCTCGATGTCCTTGGCCTGCCCCCCGGCGGGCGCCGGCGTGCCGACGATGCAAGCCAGAGCGGCAAAGAGCATGATCCCGTTTATCAGCGCCTTCATATCCTTCCATCCCCGCGCACGGAGCAGGTCCTGCGGTTCGATCGCCGTCGCCCTTCTCTGAATACCGTCATGAGGCTGCGACAATCAACAGAAATCTTGCGCCGCGGCCGGTTAACGCTGTCTTTCTGCGCGGCGATCGGGTATGAAGTCCCCATGCGGATTTTCCTCTGTGCCTGGATCGCTCTCGCCCTCCTTGCCGGGGCCGCGCCCGCGGCCGCCGGCCCCGGGGAGGAACCGGGCCTGGACGAGAAGATCGGCCAGATGATCATGGTCGGCTTCCGGGGGCTCTCCGTCGCCGACGGCGACCCCGTTGACCGGGACATCCGCAAGCGGCGCATCGGCGGCGTGATCCTCTTCGACTACGACGTCCCCTCGCGCACCTGGGGGCGCAACATCGAGTCGCCCGGCCAGCTCAGGGCCCTGACAGACTCTCTGAAAAAACGGACGGCCGTCCCCCTCTTCATCGCCGTCGACCAGGAGGGGGGCAGGATCGCCCGGCTCAAGGAGAAGGCGGGCTTTCCCCCGACCCTTTCCCAGAAGCGGCTCGCCGCCGCAGGCGATCCCGGGAGAACGGCGAGGCAGGCGGAGCGCACGGCGAAAACCCTCGCGGGGCTGGGCATCAACCTCAACCTCGCCCCCGTCGTGGACCTGGACCTCAACCAGGACAACCCCGTCATCGGAAAGCTGGAACGAAGCTTCTCCCGGGACCCCGGCACGGTGAGCCGCCACGCGGCGGTCGTCATCGAGGCCCACCGCCGTCACGGCATCCTGACGGCGCCGAAGCATTTCCCGGGCCACGGCAGCGCCGCGGGGGACACCCACGAGGGGTTCGTCGACGTGACGGGCCGATGGTCCGCCCTGGAACTGGAGCCCTTTCGGACCCTCATCCGCCGGGGCGAGGCCGACCTGATCATGACGGCCCACGTCTTCAACGGGACGCTCGACCCCGAGTGGCCGTCGACCTTCTCCCGCAAGACCCTGACCGACCTGCTGCGAGGGGACCTGGGATTTTCCGGCGTGGTGATCTCCGACGACCTGCAGATGAAGGCGATCGCCTCCCGGTACGGCCTGGAAACCGTGGTCGGGCAGTCGATCCTCGCCGGGGTCGACATCCTGCTGTTCGCGAACAATTCCGTCTACGAGGAGGACATCGCCGCCCGGGCAGCCGCGACGATCCGCTCCCTCGTCGATAAGGGCGTCATCCCGAAGGGGCGCATCGACGAGTCCTGGAGGCGGATCATGCGTCTGAAAAAACCCCTCTCCAGGTGACATCGGTCGTTTCACCCTTCCCGCCCCTTCTGTTTCAATAAAAAAGAAGGATCGCGTCCAGAAAGTAGAACAGCCACCCGGACGTCGTCGCGAGCCCCAGAACCCAGAGTTCCTTCCTCTTCGTCAGGGCCGCCAGCGACGACAGCATGATGGCGATCTGCAGGAAGATCAGCGCGTATCCGAAGTTGCCCGCGCGCGCCGTGGCTTCCTTCTTCTCCTTTGCCAGCGTTTCGGCCTTCTCCTTGATCTCGCTTTTCTCGACCTCGTAGCGGTCGATGTTCTTCCCGTATCGCGCGAGCATCCTCTCGGCCTTCTCCCGGGCCTCCTTCGGGATATTCCCCGCCTGGGCGAGCAGTTCCTGCTCGACTTTCTCCCTCTGCATCTCGTAGGCGTGCTGCTTGATGCTCTTGGCCTGGTAGTAGGCCCACATGTCCGTCTCCTCGCCCTGGTGGAGAACGGCACGGGAGGAGTATTTCCCGACGTAGAGCGTCGTGATGGCGGCGAGGACGGCCATGACGGCCGTGGTCAGCGCAATCCAGGTCATGAATCGGTCCGGCTTCGTGTCTGCCATGGGGATCGTACCTCCGCACGGGGGAATCATCGCAGAAAACCAGGGCGCTTTTTACTTGATCCGCCATGCGCTGTCAATTACATTGGGCCATGCGGCGCGGCCCTTGCATCGGGGCGTCGATGGTTTGCTCTCACAGGCAAAGATCTCAATGGCGGGGGCTTCCCATGAAAAAATTCCCGGCGGTTCTCATTGCACTCCTCTACTTCGTGTTCGCGTCCCCTTTTCTCAGCCCGTCGGCGGCCGGGACGGTCGATTTGACCGTTCTTCACATCAACGACTTCCACGGCAACCTGCTTCCCCAGCCCGGCAAGGAGGGAAAGCCCGCGACGGGGGGGATGGCCCGGATCGCGAAAATGGTCGCCGAGGAGCGGGAGAAAAACCCGGAGGGGACGATCCTGCTCTCCGCCGGGGATATGTTCCAGGGCACGCCCATTTCGAACCTCTTCCGGGGCAGGCCCGTCATCGAGACCATGAACCGGATGGGGTTCGACGCCATGACCGTGGGCAACCACGAGTTCGACTGGGGGATGGGGTCCTTCCAGGACCTGAGAAAAGCCGCCTCCTTCCCGTTGCTGTCGGCCAACATCGTCGACGAGCGGGGCGCCCTTCTGCCCGGGGTGAAGCCCTACGTCATCCTTCGGAAGAAGGGGCTGAAGATCGCCGTCATCGGGGTCACGACGCCCGAGACGCACTACGCGACCAAGCCGGGAAACCTGGCGGGGTTCAAGGTGATCGCCGTGGAAAAGGTTCTCCCGTCGCTCATCGACAGAGTCCGGAAGGAGGGCGCCGGCCCCGTCATCGTCCTGTCTCATTTGGGTCTCGACGAAGACCGCGAGATGGCCGCGAAGGTCGCCGGGATCGACCTGATCGTGGGGGGTCACAGCCACACGGAGGTAAAAACGACGGTGACGGTCGGCACGACGCTCATCGTCCAGGCCGGCTACTACGGCCGGCATCTCGGGGTCATGAAGATCACGGTGGACGGCGGCACGGGGAAGATCGTCCGGTACCCCGAGAAGCGGATCCTCCGGAAGGTCCAGTCCGGCCCGAACGATCCCGTCGATGAGGCGGTGGCCGGCATCATCCGCAGGTACGACGAGCAGATCCGCGAGGAATTCGGCCGCATCGTCGGCGAGACGAGTGTCGATCTGGCGAAGCGGCCCTTCGAGTCCAACCTCGGCAACCTCGTCTGCGATGCCATGCGATGGGCGACCGGGGCCGACGCGGCCATCCAGAACAACGGGGGAATCCGGACGACCCTCCCGAAGGGCGGGATCACCCTCGAGCAGGTCTTCATGCTGCTGCCTTTCGACAACAACCTCATCACCATGGACCTCACGGGGGCCCAGATCGCGGGCATCCTCGAGCAGAACGCGAAAACGGACGGCATGTTGCAGGTGTCGGGCCTCAGGGTCGTCTACGACAGGTCCGCGCCGGAGGGCTCGCGGGTCAAGGAACTGGATGTCGGCGGCGTGCCGGCGGACCCGTTGCGCGCCTACCGGGTCACGACCAACGATTTTCTCGCCGCAGGCGGGGACCGCTTCGGGATCTTCCGTGAAGGGAAAAACGCCGTGGTCGGGGACAACGTGAGGGATGCCTTCCTGGCGTACCTTCAAAGGCACTCCCCCGTTTCCCCCCGCATCGAAGGAAGGATCGTGGTGACACCATGAGCGATGAAAAGATGACCGTCTACGTCAACGGCAAGGAGGTCCGGCTCCACCGGGGCATGAAGGTGAAGCACGCCCTCATCGCCTGCGACCAGTCCCTCTACGACGCGGCCGAGGCCGGCAGACTGGCCGTGCACGACGCCGGCGGGTTCAACGTGGGACTCGAGGGTTCGCTGCGCGACGGGGCGAAGCTATACACCGGCAAGCCCGAAGAGTGACGGCTTACCCTCTGCACAACAGGGCGCTTTGCACCCCAGGGGGGGACGGGTGCCGATGAACAACCGGTTTGACGTGATCATCATTGGCGCCGGTCCTGCGGGGATCGCCTGCGCGGAGGCGCTTGCGGGCTCGAGCCTCGGCGTCCTGCTGCTCGAGAAAAACAAGGCCGTCGGCCTCAAGGCCTGCGCGGGCGGGCTGACCCGCACGGCCGCCCGATTCGGCGTGCCGGGGGATCGCTCGCGCTCGTTTCGCGAGCAGATCGTCTGCGTGGACAACCGCGCGCCCTTTCGCATCGTGCTGCGACACCCGATGATCACGGTGAGCCGCGTCGACCTTGCCCGCCATCACCTGTCCGGTCTCGAAGGGGCTTCGAACGTCGAAATCGCCGTCGGGACGAAGGTCACCCGCCTTTCCGACAGCGCCGTGTGGACGGACCGGGGCATGTTCCGGTTCCGGTTTCTCGTCGGCGCCGACGGGTCGCAATCCCTGGTCAGAAAACACCTGGGTCTCCCCTCCCGGTTCGGGGTCGGCCTGTACTATGAAGTGCCGCGCCGTTCCGGCGAGGTGCGGTTTCACTTCAAGCCCGGAATCGTCCGCTCGGGGTACCTGTGGGCCTTCCCGCACCGCGACTGCACCAACGTCGGGATCGGGTTCAATCCCGAACGGCTCACGGCGGGGCTGACCAAGGTGATCCTCCGGCAGTTCGTGAAGGAGCTGGGGTTCCCGTCGGAAGGCGCCCGTCTCCGGGGGGGCACGATCAGCCATCTCTACCGGGGCTTTCGATTCGGGAATCGATTCCTCGCGGGGGACGCGGCGGGGCTGGCCTCGAAGGCCTCCGGCGAGGGAATCCCCTTCGCCCTCGTGAGCGGGAGGGAAATCGGCCGCGCCATCCTCGACCCCGGCTACCCGATGCCCGAATTCCGCAGGATGCTC
>MVQS01000191.1 GCA_002067855.1 Syntrophaceae bacterium PtaB.Bin038 | reverse complement strand
CTCGATGCCCGGAAATTCCTTTACGATGTCTTTCGGCAGGGTCAACTGGTTCTTGGTGGTTTTCTTCGTCAGCATTTTTCCTACCTCACGGAAGTAAGGATACCTTACTTCCTTACGAATGTCAAGGCGAGAGAAGAATTGCGCAGCCCGGTCTGGGGGCGTCTTCGTGCGATTTCTATTTACCCGGCATGGCTCCGGAGGGTTTAGAGGCTTCGTTGATGATCCGGCCGGGCGGGAATGCGGGCCGGATTTCCCGGCCCCGGGAACGCGCCGCCTCGGCAGCTCACTTGGGCGTCCTCTTCCGGTACTCCTCTATGGGAATGATCTTTTCGGCAGCCTCATCGTAGACGGACACCTTCCCGCTGTAGGCATCGACGATCAGGGTCAGGACCCGCACCGTGTGGGTGTCGTGCCGCTCGCCGACGTAGACTTCGTAGAAGGCGCCGGGCTTGCCCGGCTCGGCGTCCGGATTGGGGTAGCCCGTGATCATCGAGAAGGGGGCCGCCTTCGCCCCCTCCATCCGCTTGATCAGGGCCTGCACCTCCGGCAGCGCCCAGACGATCTCGTCGGCCTGGTCATCGGTGATCTGCCGCGGGAGATCCTTCCTCGCCGGGGCCGCAACCTTATCCGTTTTGCAGTCACCCAGGATCATGACATCCCGCGGGCACACGAAGGCGCCGTTGTAGTGATCGATGCCGGCCGTAGCCCGGATCTGTTTTCCTTCAAACCGCTTGAACTCGAACGGGATGTTCGTGCAGGGGCTGATCGTCAGCGGCCGCTCCCGTTTGAATCGATCGGGCGCCTGGATAAGCATCCGGCCGTCCTTCACGCAGCCCGTCACGGTCTCGACGGGAACAGGGGGTGTGGCCCCGGCGAAAGGCGCCAGGGCCGTCGAAAGGATCAGCAAAGCCGCAACCCGAACCATTGAATGGATGTCCATCGTTTCTCCTCGGAGCCCGCTCTTCCGCAGTTTGCCGGATCCGGACGGATCGTCCTTCACGATGCCCGGATACCTGCCTCGGCGGGTGGCCGGGATCTTGCGGCAGACCTCACGCGGCCGCCGGCGTCCGTGCAAGACGGGGCGGCACGGAGCCGCAGTCCTGTCACTTCGGGACGCCGCAGCGGATGTACGTAAAGCCCTCGCAGAAGGACTCGTCGCAGATCCGGTTGTCGCCGATGATGTACGTGGGTCGGTGGGCCGCATGCGCCCAGTCCGTGGACCCGGCGTACCCGTTCATCCGGCAGAACCGGTCGGCGGCTGCCTGGTCGCATTCCTCCCCGAACCTCCAGCACCGGTCGACGCGGATGTTCCTGTACGTGGGGTTTCGATACTCCGGCCCGGACCCCGCCGGGGGCACCGTCGTCTGCACGGCCGCCTTGCAGGGACCGAACACCCACAGCGTGCGCGCCTCGGCGTGGAACACGTCGCCGGGCAGCAGATGCCCCGAGAAGGAAATCCGCCGGCCCTCGTAGGCGGAGAGATTGAACGGCTCACCGCCCGGCCCGAAGGTCCGGATGCGGTGTCCCCCCGCGCTGTCGTGACTGCCGAAATCGACCCTTTCCGAGACCAGCACGCCCCCGGTCACGCATCCCCGGATCGTCACCTTCACCGGCGCCGAGGCGCCGAGATCGCCGGCGAAAAGCAATCCCACCCCCATTGCCAACAGCAGGGCCAGTTTCTTCATGGTGTCACCCTCCTTCCGTCCGGTACTTATGCCGTTGCGGCTGAATTCTACCGGAGCCCGGTCGTCACCGTCAACTTGTCATAGGGGTTCGTGTCGTCGAAGACGACGACGGGAACCCGCGTGGTGTCGCCGGGGGTCCCGCGCCAGGTCTTCGTGGCCATCACTTTCCCGTCGCGACCCGCCTTGAACGTCACCGAGCCGTCGGATCTCAGGGTCACCGGCACTTTTCTCTTCTCGCCAGGCGCAAGGCGGTTGCCGGACCCGAAGGTCTCCCCGTCGGTGAAGATGTGCGTGTTCTCCCGGGAGCGGTTGGTCAGCTCCGCCGTGACAGACGAGGCCGCGGTTGTCTGCCCTGCCGTCACTACGGGAGCCGTGGCTGAAGCCCCGGAGACGGGATACCCTTCGACCCGCGTGATCCCGGCACCCTGGGAGCCCGAATTGTGGGCCCACGTGGACGGGTTGGAGTCGACCACCGTGTAGGTGCCGGCCGGCAACGTCACACCGGGAGTGCACTCCCAATAGGCATTGGCAACCCCACCCTGCCCCGGAGCGCCCTTCGCCCGCCACGGACCGTGCGTGCGCCCGTCGCTTCCCCTAAGGGCAATCGTTCCCGGTGCGGAGCCTCTGCCGCCGTTCCAGTGATAGGTCTGAATCCGGGTGATAACGTGAGGCTCTCTCAGGGTCAAGGCTGTCGCTCGCGTGGGACCGTTGATCACCCCGGAGATGTTGCCGTTGTCGAACAGGACCTTCCCCGCTGCGCCACCCGGGACCGATGTCGGCTCCGCCGTTTCACTGCCCGCAAAGGCGGTACCGACCAGGGTGACCCCCCGCAGGCAGAAGCCGGGGGCGGCATCGCCATGGTAGTATTTCTTGTCCGTGTCCCGGTGATCGAAGCGAAGCCCCGTGACCACGCTTCCCGCAGGCAGGCTGAACACGGCCATCCAACGGGGCCCCCCGATGTTGGTCTCCTTCGGCCAGGCGTGGGTCGCGCCGCCCGTCTCGCTTCGGTTCCACTCCGAGGAGTGCACGCCGGCCTTGAGCTCGAAGCTCCGGTCCCCGGAGGTCGTGTGAACGGTCAGAACGGTCGTCGTCATCCTGTCGGGCACGTTGTGCGCATTGTCGAGATTGCTCACCACGGCCACGGCGCTTGCCGCCACCGGCGCGGGCAAAGGGATGTCGAGCCGGAGCTTCTTTTCGTGGGTCGCCTTGAGACGGACCCACGAGCCGTCGTCCACCTCGATGGTCTTGACCTTTCTGGGCGTGCCCTTCTTCCCGCCGTAGGGGGTCAGATCCACGTGGTAATACGCAGAGGTCGTCACCGGGGAGCTTCCCGTCGAGCCGCTCTCAGCCGTCACGGCGGCCCCGGCCGCGGTCCGCTTCGCCCACCAGGTATATTTGCCGGATGAGTTCTGCTGGGTGAAGGTCCCCTCGACCCTGTCGCCCGAAAGGACACCGGAGTAGCGCTGGGTCGCCCCGGAGATGGGCCTTGTGAATTCCACCCTTCCCGTGCCCGGATCATAAGAGATGTTCGTCAGCTGCTCCCACTGCCGGTGCGCATCGAGCCACAGCCGCCCGCTCCATCCGCCTGCGCTTCGCTGGAGCTCCATCTTGCCGTGGTAGTTGTTGAAACTGACCTCCCATGTGCCGTCCGCACCCCCGGGCACCCCGGTCGGGGGCTTGACCCCGGCAAGCGATTTCTCCAACGCGGCGATGTGAGCCGCCAGGGCCGGGTCGGGCCAGTGGGTCAGGCTCTCCCTGTACCTGGCGATGGCTTCCGGGATGCGGTTCTGCCCCTGGAGAGCCGCCCCCTGTTCCCGCAGGGCCACGGCCTTCGCCCTCCGGGCCTCCAGGTCGGCCACGTACTTCTGCCGCGAGGCGTCGGACCCGTAGCCCAGGCTCTCCCTGAACTTAGCGAGCGCGTCGCTGGGCCGCCCCTGGTTGAAGAGCGCCGTGCCCTCCTGCCACAGCCTGTCGGCTGCGGCCTTCCTCTGCCCCGCCTCGGCCTGTTTCCCCTCGAGCATCCGCACGTGCTCCTCGAGAGCCGCGTCGGGCAGGAGCTTCAGGCTCTGCCGGTAACTCGCGATGGCCTCGGCGATCTTGCCCGCCTTCTGCTTGGACTCGCCGTCGGCCCGCCAGTTCTTCGCCCCGTTGATCCGGTTGCGCAGATCCTGCGCGTGCACTACCGCCCACATCCGGTCCTTCTCGGCAACCGTCGGGTGGAACGAGGCGATGGCCCTGTCGTAGGCCGCCAGGGCCGCCGTGTACTTCGCCTCCTTCTCCAGTGCCTGGCCGTCGGCCCAGTGCTTCTTCACCCACCGCTCGTGTTTGTAATATTCGACGGCGGAGATCGTCTTCTCGACGTTCTCCGCGTTGAAGGGCCGGTACAGCGAGAGGCTCTTGCGGTACTTCGCCGCAGCCTCGTCGTACTTCGGCGAGGCCGACACGATGTCGGGATCCTTCGCGGCCTGCCGGTAGAGCTCGTCGGCTTCGGCCATGAGCGTCCTGGACAGCCGGTAGTTCTCGAGGTGCTTCTTCCGCCCTTCAAACGCGGCCTCGAGCTCCTTGATCTTCTTCTCCACGGCGGCGTCGGGGATGTACTGCAGGCTCGCCCGGTAGTTCTGGATCGCCGTGGTGAGATAGATCTGCTGCTGCTCCTCGAGCTTCTCGCCCCACTGGAGCTGCCGCGCCTGGATGGAGGATTCGTTCGTGAGGTACGCCCGCTCGGCTCCGCCTGCCGCGTCGAGGAGCTTGCGCCCCGCCGCGATGCGCTCGTTGTCTGCCTTCGTCTTCTCCGCCCGCGCCGCGATCTGCTCGCGCCACTTCCTGAGCTGCTCGTTGTTGGGCTGCAGGGCGATGGCCTCGTCGGCTGTCTTCAGCGTGTTGTTCAGCGCGTCGACCGTCAGGTACTCCTTGTCCTCGGCCGCCTTGCGCACCCAGGGGATCAGCTCCTGGAGCCGCTTGTTCTTCGTGTAGGCCTGGCTTCTGAGCTCCACGGCCTCCTTGTACTCCGGCTCCGTGCCGTTGTAGAGGTTCTGCCCGTTGGCGAACCCCTCGTCGTACTGCTTCAGGGCCCCGGCGTAGTCGTAGCTCCTCACCTTCCGGCCGGCTTCCTTCAGGATCCCGATCTGGCGATCCTTCTGCGCCTTCCACTGCTTCGCCCAGTCCTCCTGCTGCTTGAGCTCCCTGTCCGCGTAGGGGTCGAGCTTCGTCGAGGCCCGCCACGCCTCCGCGACGGCCAGGGCCCTGTCGAAGTCCTTCTTCTCGTTTGCCGAGCGGACCTCGTAAACCTTGTCGCGTACCTCGGCGTTGTACTTGTTCCAGCGGGTGCCCAGTTCCTGGTTTGCCTGCTGGACCGGGGGGTAGTAGCTGTTGAGGTTCGAGGCGACGATCAGCTCCTTCTGGGCGTCGGCGAATTTGTTCTCGTCCATCCACTTCTTTGCCTTGCCGATCTGCTGGTGGATCGTCTCCTTCTCCGTGCGAAGCTTGCCGGCCGTGTCCGCCGCATCCTTGTTGGCCGGGTCGAGCTTGGCCGCCTCCTCGGCGTCCCTGATCGCCCCGTCGTAGTCCCCCTTGCGGGCCTTGCCCTTCGCATCGGCGACCTTCGTCTTCGCATCGGCAACATCTTTCGCCTTCTTCTGGCCCGCCGCGATCGTCTCGCGGCTGATGGTCGCTGTCAGGGTGCTGCCCCCGACTCCCAGTTTCACTTCGTTTGCGTCCTTCACGATCACGGCCACCTGGCAGGAACCCGACGCGTTTGCAACCACCTGCGTCGTGCGGAGAAGAGGATGCAGGACCTTGCAGGGACCGCTGTTGACGGACCATACGTAACGCGCGCCCTCCTTCTCGGGATCCAGGTGGGCGGCGAATTCCACCTCCTGTTCCACGGCAATGGCGTTGTCCACTTCGACGAGGCCCGTCCCTTCCTTCCATACCTTTGGCTTGGGGCCGATGAGCCGGGGACCGCTGACCCGGACGGTGTATTTCCTGGCCCGGACGCTCCCCCGGGCTTCGCCGAGATCTTCCCCGGAACCGGAGAGCCTCGCCTGGGCCCTCACCTCGATGAGTTGATCGTCCTTCGCATGGAAGGTGATCTCCCGCTTGTCCGGGGATTCGGAGAGCAGCTTCGCATTGGCTGGAAGCGGCACCCACCGGTATTCGATTTCCTTCAGTTCGGGCCGCGAGGAAATGCGGGCCTTGACCTCCTGCCCCACGAGGGGCTCCGGCGGTGTAACGGCAACGGAGAGGACGGGTTTGATCACCTCGATTTCCACCTGCTCCGATTCCGCCAGCGTGGCCAGCGCGCCGTCCCGCTTTTCCAGCACCTGCACCCAGACCTTTACCCGGCCGGGCTTCGGGAAGGCGGCCGACACGTCGGGCGCTGATGCGTCGAGCCTGCTGAAGGGGATCTCCGGGTGAGGCTGCCAGCGGAAAATGAAATTCCCCTTGACCGGCTGTCCGTCCGAGGTCAGCGTCGCCTTGAAACCGGTCTTTGTCCCCACGGGAACGGGCGTGTTCACGGCGGGAACCCGTTCGACCTTCACCTTCAGATCCGCCACCTCGTAGGCATAGGAATCCGACCCGAGACCGAACCGGGCGCCGTCGACGGAAGCGGAGACATCGAACTTCCCTGGCTTGGAGGGACGGATCGTCACCGTACCGCTCTTTTTCACATCCTCGGGCTTGCCGTCGAACGTGCCGCCCCAGTTGTACGTGAAGGGGCTGTCTTCGGGCTTGACGTTTTCGACCACGGCCTGTACGGTTATCGACTCGCCGATCCGGATCTTTCCCTTCTTCGAGGGGACGAGCCTGACCCTGGGCAGGTCCGAGCCATCGTACTTGGGCCCGTCGTAGGGCATCGCCTTCACCGTGCTGTCGGGGGTGACCCGGATGCACTCGAGGATCGCCTTGGCCTCCTTTTGCGCCGCGGCGCTCTGGGTGACCAGGTAGGCCCGGTCGCTGTTGTCCCAGCAGCCGCCGCCCCAGACGTTGTAGCCGCATTCGACGAAGCCGGTTCCCTCCTTGACCGTGTGCCCTTTCCCGTTGGCCCCCATGTAGGACCCGTTGTAGCCGAACATGCCTCCGCTGCCCCGCCGGATCCAGATGGCAAAATCGGCAATGGACCCGTTGAAATCGCCCATGCCGAGGGAGCTGACTCCCTCGATGCCGCCGCCCATGAAGAGACCCACAGCCATGTCATTGGGGGTGTCTCCCTGGCGCCGGGCCTTGAAGGTCTTCTCGGCCCGATCCCGGGTATCCGCCGAGGTCTTCGGGTCGTCCTTCGAGAAGCCGGGATGGTACTTCGCCGTCAGTTTCGCGGTGACCGACGAGTCCCACCCGCAGGGCCCTTTGATCTTGGCCGGCTTGCGGTTGAGAACGAGGACGCCCTCCTTGTCCAGCCCCCCTTCCCAGTTCGCGGGAAGGCAGTAGGAGAGCTTCATCGGGACGGCCGGCGGGGGTGTCGGCGGCCTCACCTCCGTCTTGTCGTCTTTCTTGCCGCCGCTCTTCTTGTCGGTGACGTAGCTGGCAGTGATGTCCACGTAGTCATACTTCGGGTAGAGCGGCGGGCGTCCCACGTTTGCGGGGTCCAGGGCAAAGAGCCGGGCCTTGAATTCGTACGAGTCGTTGTCCAGATTTGAGACGGGGATTACGATTTCGGCGTCGCCGCTCAGCGACTTCTGGAAGCCCTCTTTTGGATTCCGGATCTGGAGAGGAACGGAGGAATCCTTTTTATGCTCCCGGACACCGGTGTCCGTGGAGAGCTTCGCCGAATACTGGAACCAGATCTTCTCGCTCCCCTTGATCTCGCCGGGCCAGGGGTGCTGCGTCCCGAACCGGGGATGCGGCGGGTCGTCAAGGCTGACGTCCCGAAGGAGGACGTGCAGCCGCTGCAGGGCCGCCCTCGCGTCGGGGCCCGGATCGCGGGCCATCTCATAGGGACGTCCTGCCCCGAGCGTCTCCCGGTAAAAGATGTTGATATCCTGGAAGGCGCTCGTGTAGTTCGTCGAGGCGGCTTCGATCTCTTGCTCCCAGTCCTTGACGAAGCGGCCCAGCAGCTTCGTGTCGTTCACCTTGAGGGAGACGATCACCTTGTCCTTTTCCGCCCGGACGGACGTCACGGTCAGGGGCCCCTCCATGATCAGCCTGTACTCCTCCGACGAGGGCAGGCGGTCGAAAATCTGGTGGGTTATGGCGGCGCCGTCGACCCGGAAGATGCCGCTGCCGCTCTGGTGGGCATCGAAGAAGTTGCGGGAAGCGGCCCGGACATGGTCGCCGGTGATCTTCAGGTACAGACCGAAATCGGTCCGAACGTTGCTCCCCTGGTATTTGTCCCCGTAGAGATCGCGGTACGCTTCGTAGAGCAGCTGCTGAATGTCGCGGTCCACGTTCGCAGGGATCTTGTTGAAATCGTAATTCGACACGACCGGGGAGAGAGCGGGATCGGCAAAGATGTGCTTGGTCTCCAGCATCTCGAGGGCCTTGTGCCGGACCTTTGCCTCTTTTCCCGCACCGTAGAACCCGCCGTAGCTGTTGACGACGGCGTGGATGTGAATATCGTTGAGGTAATGGGTGATCCATCCCACGGCAAAGGCGAACTCCCTATGGGTCTTGGCCCGCATGAGGAGCCAGAGGGCCAGCGTGCCCGTTCTCTCGTAATGCGCCTCCGTTCCGTAATCCTGTCTTCCCACGGTGACTATGCCCTCAATCTCACCGCTGAGACCGGCAATGTCCGGCCCCTGGCAGCCCATGATGTAGAGATCACTGTTCCCGGCAATCAGTCCCCAGAGCGGGTCGGGCATGGACGAGGCGTATCTCGCCGCGACGTAGACGTGAGAGGGGATCTGTCCCGCGGGTGCGGGGGGAATCATCCCGGCAAGAACAAGAGCGGCAACAAGCACTACGATGAATCTTTTCACCAGGGAACCTCCTGTTTCCTCATTCTTCGACGATGCACTCATGAACACTGCGGTTGCCTTCAACCCATCCAAACAATCACTTTCCGACTCAGGCTATTCCGGCAACCGGACCATCTCGAGGCCCAGGCTGCGGATCTCCCGCACCTCGTCGACTTCCCGCACGCCGGCCTTCCTCAGCGCGTCGACGATCGCATCGGCGCCGATCATGTCCGTCCCGAGCTGATCGGTGATGCCGAGAAAGATCTCCCTGCCGTTCTTGAGGCGGATCGCCAGGCTCCCCCACGCCGACGAGCCGAGGATCATGGCCCGCCCCGTGGCCCCGATCCTCGACGAGCCTTTTCCCGAGAGCGCCGCGAGCCAGGAGAGGGCGATCAGCCATTTGGGCGGACGGGTCACGACGGGCTGAAAGCACTCCATCTCGCAGTATGCGAAAGCCCGCTCGCCGCGGTCCGTCCAGATGCGCAGCCCCTCCGGTGTGACCTGCAGGGCGAAGGCCGAAACCCAGGCGGCAAGCCACACCAGAACGAGGCCGATCAGCAGGATCGGCCAGAAGAAGAAAAAGAGGGGCCAGCCTTCGGTGAAGGCCTGCACGGTCCCGCCGGTGATGAAGAAGGGAAAGGCGAAAAACGGCACCGTCATGAGCAGGGCGACGACATCCGTGGCAACGACCCGCCAGCGGCGGAAGGCCTGCGCGCCGGGGGGGCGCTTCGGCCAGGGAAGCAGCACGTAGAGGGCAAGGCCGGCCGCGGCGACCCAGGGGCTCCACTTGCGGCCGGGGAAGAGGAAGTCCGTCGGGGGCGTGGGGGCGCTCGAGAACCCGCCGCCGAGGTGAAAATCCTCGTTGGAATAGGCGCGGTACTCCACCTTGAGGTAAAGAGGCTCGCCCGCCGCGTCCAGCCGCAGGTAGACCGGCTCGCGGGACCCCGCGAAGAGGGAGGCGAGCCGGTTGACGGGGGCTTCATCGGGCCTGAAGAAAAGAACCCCCGAGGGGTACTTGTCCGAGGGCAGACGCCGCTGCCACTCCCTGCCGAGCGGCTGTTTCCGGGCGGCTGCGACGGCGTTTGTCGCGACGGACTCCCAGCCCGGTCCGTCGACGGCAAAGAGCCGCCCCTTCACCGTCTCGGCGATGTAGTCCTGAAGCGGAAGCCCGGCGAGGCGTTTCGCGCGCTCCGTCATCAGGCGGAATCCCATGTAGGACCCCTCGTTTTTCTGCCGGTCCGCAAAATCGACGTGCTGGACCAGGACAACGGGGGACAGGCTCGCGAAAAGCGCGACGAGGATGGCCGCGAAGATCGAGCCCAGCAGGATGACCCGG
>MVQS01000190.1 GCA_002067855.1 Syntrophaceae bacterium PtaB.Bin038 | reverse complement strand
GACCCTGCCGCTCATCACGATCGTCCTCATCGGCGTGAGCCGCTTCCTGGAAACCTTCTGGTGGCTGATCGTCGCCGGGATCGCGGCCGCCGCCGTCGCGCTGAAAACCTTCCTGTCGAAAACGGAGCGGGGCCGGACCCTGCGGGACCGCGTCCTGCTGCGGCTGCCCGTCATCGGCCCGATGAACCGCAAGATGGCCGTGGCGCGGTTCAGCCGGACTCTGGGGACGCTGCTCGAGAGCGGGGTGCCGTTGCTCGCCTCCCTGGAGATCGTCCGCAACATCGTGGGCAACAGCCTGATCAGCGACGCCATCCGCCGGGCCGGCAACGACGTGCGCGAGGGGCAGAGTCTCTCGGCGCCGCTGGCCCGCAGCGGTCTCTTCCCGGCGATCGCCGTCGAGATGATTTCCGTGGGCGAGCAGAGCGGAAACCTGGAGCCCATGCTCTACCGGATCGCCGACGCCTACGAGAAGGAGGTGGAATCGAGCATCACGATGCTTACCTCCCTGCTCGAGCCCGTCATGATCCTCGTCATGGGACTCGTCGTGGGCTTCATCGTGGTCTCGATCCTGCTGCCGATCTTCGAAATGAACCAGCTGGTGCGGTAACCCCGGCCGGGCGGAAAGGTGCTGACATGCGAAAGGCAATGCGGATTTCTCCGGCGGACAGGACGCGGCGCGGCCGCCGCGGCTTCACGCTGATCGAGCTGATGGTCGTCATCGTCATCCTGGGCATCCTGGCCGGCCTGATCATCCCCCGGATCATGGGGCGGCCCGACGAGGCGCGGCAGGCCAAGGCCCGCATCATGATCGAGGGGATCGAGACGGCGCTCAAGCTCTACCGCCTCGACAACGGGTTCTACCCCACGACGGACCAGGGCCTGCGGGCCCTCGTGGAGGCCCCCACCCTCCCGCCCATCCCCCGGAACTGGCGGGAGGGGGGCTATCTGGAGAAGGGGAAGGTCCCGAAGGACCCCTGGGGCAACGATTTCGTCTACCTCTGCCCCGGCACGCAGGGCGAGTTCGACCTGATCTCCTACGGCGCCGACGGGCAACCCGGCGGCGAGGGCAAGAACAAGGACATCACCAACTGGGCACAGGACTGACAAGTACGGAAGTTGCGAAGTTGAGAAGTTGGGAAGCTTGGAGAGGCTGAGAGTCTATGGCAAGCCACCGGATTTTCCGAGCTTCCTAACTTCATAGCTTCCTACCTTCACTCGCAGCGGGGCTGTATCCGATAGAAACCCCGCGGCCTAGAATGAAGATGAAAAACACAGTGCCAGGCCAGAGGGGCTACACCCTCATCGAGATCTCCGTCGTAATCGTTCTCGTCGGGGTCATTCTCCTGCTGGCCGTCCCGCGGGTGCAGGACGCCGTGTCGAGCGACCGGATGCGGACCGCCGTCAGGAACCTCACCGGCGCGGCCCGGGACCTCAAGGCCGGCGCCGTCCGCGAACAGGTCGACCATTACCTGCACCTGGACCTCGACCGGCGCTTGGTCTGGAACTCCCGGGACGACATGACGGCGGAAGTCCGGACGGCCCGCCGCAGCCAGGCCCGCCCGCTGCCGTCGGGCGTGAGGGTGGCCGACGTGGCGCTCGCCGACGAGGGGAAGAAGAACCAGGGGGAAGTCGTCATCCGGTTCTTCAGCCAGGGCTACGTCCAGCCCGCCGCCATCCACCTCACCGACGAAGAGCGGACGATGACCCTGATCTTCCAGCCCTTCCTGAGCACCTTCGAGGTGAAGGACTCCTACGTGGACGTGTGGCAGAAGTCGCGCTGAGGCGCGACGGGGTTAGGTGTGACGTGTCACGGGTCAGGTGAACAGATGCCGAAAAAAAACAAGGTGCCAAGGTTCGAGGGTTCAAGGGTTCAAGGACGCAACATCCATTCGCAGTCCTCTTCCCCTGGACCCTGGCCCCTGAACCCCGGAGCCTTCATGTCGGGCCCTGTGCCCTGCGCGAAGCATGCCGCTTCGCGACAGGGGTTTACCCTCCTGGAGGTGATGATCGCCATGGCCATCCTGGCCACGGTGCTCGTGACGGTGTTCCACTCGCAGTCGCAGAGCATCGCCATGGCCAACGAGTCGCGGGCGCTGACGACGCTCGCGCTGCTGGCGCAGAGCCGCATGGCGGAAATCGAGGGCCGGCAGGACCTCTCCACGGGGCAGACGACCGGCAACTTCGGCAGCGACTTCCCCGACTACACCTGGACGGTGAACATCTCCCAGCCCCCGGGCCCCGGGTCGAGCGCCCTGCGGAAGATCGAGGTCACCGTCGTCCACGACTACTACCCGAAGCGGCCCTGCAAGATCATCCTGTACCGGCCGGCGAGCCTGAACACGGGAAGGTAGGGGGACCGGAAGCAAGGAAGAGCGGCGCATGAGAAGAAAACGCGGCACGTTGACAGGTGTCAGGTACCGGGCGTCGGGTGAAATCCACCCGGATCCGGGCGGTCTTCACCCTGAACCCTGTACCCTGTACCCAATACCCTGCTTGAAGCGCGTCGTTTCGCCCCGCGGTTTCACCCTCGTCGAGATCCTCGTGGCCATCGCCATCCTCGCCGTCGTGCTCTCGACGATCTACGTCTCCTACATC
>MVQS01000189.1 GCA_002067855.1 Syntrophaceae bacterium PtaB.Bin038 | reverse complement strand
TGGCCAGCGGGGCGAAGGCCTTCTGCGCCGGGCTCGATCTCAAGGAATTCGCGGCCATAGGCCTGAAGGGCTCCGCCAAGTCGAGCCTGGAGTTCCCGGAAAAGCTCCGGGCCCTCTTCGACTGCTGCAACGGTATCGAGGCCTGCCCCAAGCCCGTGATCGCCGCCGTCAACGGCATGTGCATCGGCGGTGGGCTGGACATCATTTCTGCCTGTGATATCCGCCTCTGCACGGAGGATGCTTCCTTCTCCCTGCGCGAGGCCGCCATCGGACTCGTGGCCGACATGGGCGTGCTGCAGAGGCTCCCCCACATCATCGGCCAGGGATTCACGCGGGAGATGGCCTTCACGGCCCGGTTCTACAAGGCAAGGGAGGCTCAGGCCATGGGCCTCGTCAACGCCGTCTACCCCGACGCGGCCTCCATGATGGAGGGGGCGAAAAAACTGGCCCTCGAGATCACCGCCAACGCCCCCCTGGCGGTCCAGGCGACCAAGGAGGTCCTCAACGAGAGCCGCCACCTCCCGGTTGCGGACGGGATGTCTCTTGCCAAGCACAAGAACATGGTCCTCATGCTGTCGCAGGATCTCAAGGAGGCCTTTGTCTCTTTCATGGAAAAGCGAAAACCGGACTTCAAGGGACAGTAGAGGGATTTTTCCCTTGCGAAGGGAGGCAACCAATGTTACAAGAAACGGCACACCTGTTACTTGTAACGGAAAAAGGGGATGAAAAAAGAAGCAGATCGGATCAGACGCTGGAGGGAGCGGAAGAAAGCGGAGGGAAAGAGTTCCTTCACCGTCGTGCTGTCTCGCCAGGCACGGGAGATCCTCGCCGCAGAGAAGGAGAAAACGGGGGAGAGCTACGCAGTCATCATGGAAAAAGCCCTGCTCGGCCTCAGGAAGCAGGCATACGCGCCCCCCGTCCTGCGGCATTTCCCCCTTCGCGAGGAGGTGCTGGCGAGAGCGGCGCAGGACCCTTCCCCGGAATCGCGTGAAAGCCGCGTCGACCACGAAGGCGACAGGCAGCCCCGGATCCTGATCGACGACTTGGTAAACTACCCGACGCTGGAGGACATCGAGCGCGAGCAGGCCGCAAAGGAGCTCAACGGGCTGCACGGCCTCAAATCGAGTGAAGGATTCATCTCCCGGCTGCTTCGCGCCCCGGCGGGCCCCTTCGGCCGGAAGAAGAAATGGTTCAAGTAGAAACCCCATGACGCATCCCCGGCTCGTCGAAGCCATGTCCCGGCCCGATTTCTACCCCCACCGGCCCGCGTCGGTGGAACTCGTCCAGACGCACATCTCCTTCGTCTTCATCGCGGGGGATCGGGTCTACAAGGTGAAGAAGGCCGTCGACTTCGGGTT
>MVQS01000188.1 GCA_002067855.1 Syntrophaceae bacterium PtaB.Bin038 | reverse complement strand
AGGCAGGGCGAGCGGTACGATGTGAAATTCCGCTTCGTCCCCGACGGGACCGTCGAAGGGCCTCTCGGAAAATCGACCCTCGAGAGGACCTTCTCCCTATTGCCGGATCGGGAGACGCCGCCCGACAGGGCCTTTATAGAGCGATTTGACATCCGGCCGGGAAAGCGGCTACCCTGCACGCTCAATGTGATCACGCGGGGGACCTGCACGCCGATCCTGTTCGATTTCCCCTCGCTGGCGCCCCGCTGAGAGGAGACCGGGTCATGGTTCCCGGTGAGCGGCACCGAACGGGCGCTCGTCAGCCGCATCGCTACAACAATTCGATCGCAGGACATGCCCCATGAAGAAAACCCGGATCGGCCTTTCGTCACTCCTTGCAGCCATTCAGTCTGCTTTTCTGATACTGTCCGTTTCCGCCGCCCTTGCAGACGAGATCACGCAGGTCAGGGCCGCCATTGCCGAAAAGCGGGCCCGGTGGCAGGCCGGCGAGACATCGATGACGCGGCTCTCCCCGGAGGAGAGGCGAGCACGCTTGGGCCTGATCAAACCCGTCGGCTTAAAAGCCATTGCTGCGGGTGAGGCCGTCGTTTCAGCCGGACCGGTCGTCGGAGCCGCCCCTTCCGGGTTCGACTGGCGAAGCGCAGGGGGGGAGAATTTCGTCACATCCGTAAGGGATCAAGGAAGCTGTGGCAGTTGCTGGGCCTTCGCCACGACGGCAGCCCTCGAGTCCGCGACGCTTCGGAGCAACAACACGCCCGGTGTCAATCTCGACCTTTCCGAGCAGGTCATGGTGTCCTGCGGGTCTTCGGGCGGCAACGATGCAGGCGACTGCGACGGCGGCGTGATCCAGTATGCCTCCAACTACATCAGAGACACGGGCCTTCCCCTGGAGACCTGCTACCCCTACACAGCGACCGACGGGAGCTGCGGGAGCGCCTGCGGAACCTACCAAACGTCAACAACCCGAATTCAGAGTTGGTCTTGGGTTACCACTGAACCCCCCACGGTCACGGTCAGCGCAATCCGGAATGCACTACTCAACTATGGGCCGCTCGTCACGACGATGGACGTGTACAGCGATTTTTATTCCTATTCCGGCGGGGTCTACACCCACACATCGGGGTCCCTCGAAGGCGGGCACGCCGTCCTCATCGTCGGCTTCAACGATTCAGGCCAGTACTTCATCGTGAAAAACAGTTGGGGTACCGATTGGGGGGAGTTGGGCTATTTCAAAATATCCTACTCCGAAATCAGCAGTGTCGTTAAATTCGGCTATTACACCATACGATACAAGGGAACGGCATGCAGTTATCTGGTCACGCCGAGCAGCCAGTCTTTCAACTCCTCAGGAGGCTCCGGCAGCGCGGATGTGTGGACGCAGAGCGGCTGCTCCTGGTCGGCCTCGAGCAACGTTGGTTGGGTGACGACATCTTCGAGTGGAGCGGGGGAGAGCGGTTTGGCATCTTTCAGCGTAGCGGCCAATACCGGGGCAAAAGCCAGAACGGGTACGCTGACGATCGCGGGGCGCACCCACACGGTCACCCAGGCCGGCGCCCCGCCGACGATCACGGGCCAAAGCCCCGCCGGCGGAGCCACCGGCGTTGACACCAACACGGCGATCACGGTGACCTTCAGCGAGACGATGAACCCCGCGACCATCCACTCGTCGTCCTTCAGGCTTGCACAGGGCGGGTCGACGGTCTCGAGTACCGTCACTCCCGGTTCTCTCAGTGCCACGCTCACGCCTTCGAGCAGCCTGACGCCGGGGACGGCCTACACCGTAACCGTCACGACGGCCGTGCAGGACGACGAGGGCGTGGCCCTGGCATCGGAAAGTTCCTGGAGCTTCACCACCGCGGGGGCGCCGCCCGTCACGAGCGGCGGCGGGGGCGGGGGAGGCGGCGGGTGCTTCATCGCCACGGCGGCCTTCGGCTCGGCGCTCGAGCCGCGGGTGGTCACGCTGCGGGAATTCCGCGACCGGTACCTCATGCCCTCGTCCACGGGCAGGGCCTTCGTGGAGCTTTACCACATGCTCTCGCCCCCCATGGCCGAAGCGATCGCCGCCGACGAGGGCCTGCGCGCGGGCGTTCGGGCCGTGCTGGCGCCGATCGCGGATGCCGCCGACACCGCGCTGGGCGCGAAAACGGAAACCGTCGGGATGCTCGGGGGGCTCGGCGCCGCCGCGCTGCTTCTCTGCGGCATCCGGCGGGACGAACGGCCGCCCCGGGAAAAAAATCGTTGACAAACCGGGCGGCACACCTTATGCTCTGCCAACCTTCGAGAGGTTTCGCGTACGACATGAAGAGCATCCTCGGCATCATCATCCCCATTATTATCGACATAATCGGCATACGTCCGGGCGGCGTAGGGGGCTGATGATGGCTTGATGTAATAATCGGAAGGAATCCACGAAATCCGTTATCAGGCTCCCTGGTAACGGATTTTTTATTTCGAGGGGGGTCACAAGATGGACAAGAGAGCGGTTCTCATCTACGACACGACCCTGCGGGACGGCACCCAGGGCGAGCAGGTGAACTTCACGGCCGAGGAGAAGCTCCGCGTGGCCCGTCGCCTCGACGAGTTCGGCATCGCCTACATCGAGGGGGGCTGGCCCGGCTCGAACCCGAAGGACATGCGCTTCTTCGAGCTGGCCCGGAAGGTGCGGTTCAAGAACGCGCGGCTGGCGGCCTTCGGCAGCACGCGGCGGGCCCACACGCCCTGCGCCGAGTGCCCGAACGTGCAGGCCCTGCTCGAGGCGCAGACGCCGGTGGTGACCATCTTCGGCAAGAGCTGGGACCTCCACGTCCGCGAGATCCTCAAGATCTCCATGAAGGAGAACCTCGCCATGATCGGCGAGACGGTGGCCTGGCTCAAGGCCAAGAAGAAGGAGGTCGTCTACGACGCCGAGCACTTCTTCGACGGCTACCGGGCCAACCCCCGCTACGCCCTCCAGACGATCGAGGCGGCCTTTGTCAACGGCGCGGACCTGATCGTGCTGTGCGACACCAACGGCGGGACCCTTCCTTCGGAGATCGCCCGGGCCGTCGACGAGGTGGCCGCCCTCGTCCCGCGGGAACGCCTCGGCATCCACGCCCACAACGACGGGGGGCTTGCCGTGGCCAACTCGCTGGCCGCCGTCGAGAAGGGCGTCCGCATGGTCCAGGGAACGATCAACGGCTACGGGGAGCGCTGCGGCAACGCCGACCTCGTGCCGATCATGGCCAACCTGGAGCTCAAGATGGGGAAGCCCTGCCTCCCGGAGGGGGCTCTGAAGGAGCTCACCCACCTGTCGCTCTTCGTGAGCGAGATCGCCAACATCACCCCCCTGAACTCGCGGCCCTTCGTCGGCCGCAGCGCCTTC
>MVQS01000187.1 GCA_002067855.1 Syntrophaceae bacterium PtaB.Bin038 | reverse complement strand
CTTCTCCTTGACGATCCGGGCGTAGTGGCTGATGTTGGCCGCCGAGGGGACGTTGTCGACGAGCTGCGAGAGGTACACGGCGCCGCCCACGGCGTCGAGCTGCTTCCTGTCGCGCAGGTGGTTGCTCAGCGTGATGAGGTCGACGGGCTGGTTGCGGTCGGTCAGCTCCAGGATGCCCGCGAAGATCTTCCGGTGCGCGTCGCTGTAGAAGTCGGACCCCGTCATGATCTCCAGAACCGGGTTCAGGGCGGCGTTCTCGAGGAGGATGCCCCCGAGGACGGACTGCTCGGCCTCCAGGTTCTGGGGCGGCACTTTGAGGATGGAGGGGTCGACGGGTTTCATGGAATCACGGCTAAAGGCCAAGGGCTAATGGCCAAACGGATGAATTCACGCTTCTATATAACGAAAATTTCTATGGGCGCAAGAAATGAAAACCTCAAAGGTTTTGTGCCTTTCGCCTTTTGCCCTATGCCCTGCGCCTTATGCCCGGAAGAGGCTACGCCTCTTCGACGACCTTCACCGTGATGTCGGCGGCGATCCCGGGGTAGAGCTTGATCTTGACGGGGTACTCGCCGAGCTGCTTGATCGGCTCGTCGAGGGCGATCTGCTTGCGCTCCACCTTGAGGCCCTTCTCCTCCAGGGCTTTCTCGATGTCCTTGCTCGTGACGGAGCCGAAGAGCTTCTCCTGGTCCGCCGTCTTCCGGGCGATCGTCACCTCCACGCCGGCGAAGCTCGCCATCATGGCCTCGGCGTTTTTCCTCTCCTTTTCGGCCCGCTTGGCGATGAGCTTCTTCTCGTGCTCGATGGCCTTGACGGAGATGCTGGTGGCCTCCAAGGCGAGACCTTTCGGGATCAGGTAGTTCCGGGCGTACCCATCGGTGACCTTTATCGTATCCCCGCGCTTGCCGAGGGTTTCGACATCTTCCTTCAGAATGACCTTCATTTTCGCCTCCTTTGGTGATTACCGTATTGCCGGTGTCGGACGAGCGAATATCTTTCGCCCGAACTTCCTGATTTCCTGTGCTTCAAGGCCCCGCTCATTCAGGCCTAAGAGGACAGTCCACGTGCACTGTTTGAGCTCGGACTGCCGATCACGCCGTCGTGTCGCTGGCGGGGCGGTTCATCTTCCTGAAATCGACCCAGAGGTCGAACAGGCCGAGGGCCGATACGAACACCAGCAGGTACTGGTACAGCACGATCAGGGCGTAGAACAGGGCCCGCAGGTACCGCGGGATGTTCTTCTGCCTGAAAAAGAACTGCACGATCGACAGCCCCTGGAGCAGGTACAGGAAGAGCACCACGATCAGCACGTTGAGGCCCGCGATCTGCAGGGTCTCCTCCGGGACGATCATGGCGATCCCCGACGCGATGACAAACCACACGACCCAGTCGGGCATCTTCCACCGGGCCAGGTCGCCGAAGTCCGGAAACGAGGGGTCCCTGTCCTGGCAGAGAAACCGCAGGCCGAGCACGTTGAGCCAGATGAAAAACGTCACGCCCGTGACGAGCAGGGCAATCCCGTGGTTTACGATCCAGGCGGCGACCTCCGGCGCGCTCTCGCGCAGCTGGTCGATCTGCTCCTGCGGCAGCCCGATCTCCTCGTAAAGCGCGAGGCTGTAGCGGATGCTCTCGCCGACGTAGTCCCGGACGAGGTCCGGTACGCTCCGGTCGAGGTGCAGGCTGTAGCCCGCGAAGGTCGCCGCGATCAACGCGAGGAAGGCGGCGACCGATAGGCCCACCGTCATCTCGATCCCGTGTCTGCGCCTCAGGACCTCGGGGATCAGGATCCCCGCCGACCCCAGCACCGCAAAGAAGGGGATGCTCTCCGGGACCCCCCCCATCCTGAAGACGGCCAGCAGGAGGCCGATCGACAGGGCGAACATCGCGATCCCGGGGACCCGCCCCATCCGCCAGGTGAAGAAGGCGATGGGCAGCGGCGCGAGCAGACTGAAGACGAAGCCGACAACGGGGCTGAGGACCACGATCAGGAACAGAGAGGCGGTGATCGCCGTGCCCAGGATGAATTCCTTGACGTTGAAGCTTTTGCCTGCCTCCAAGGGGTTGCCGTCCTCGCACTGCCTGCAGCCGGCCGGGCCTTCGGACCGGCCGGGACTGCATGCGAAAAGGGGTTCCGCTCAGCTCTCCGTGACCATGAAGGGGAGCAGCGCGATGTTGCGGGCGCGCTTGATCTCGACCGTCAACGCCCTCTGGTGGAGCGCGCAGTTCCCGGTGATGCGCCGGGGAATGATCTTGCCGCGCTCCGTCACGAAGTAGCGCAGAGTGTCCACGTCCTTGTAGGACATCTTGATGCTCGAGTCCGTGCAGAACCGGCAGACCTTCCGGCGGTGGTACACCCTCCGGTCGCGGGGCCTTCCGTGCCCGCCTCCCGGGCCTCTCGAATCCCTGCCGCCCGGACCGCCCGTCCTGGGGGGCCTGCTTCCCGTCGTGCTCTCTGAAGGTGTTCTCATCTCGTCATCCCTCCGTCGTGGCTTCCGGCGCCGGTGCCGCCGCCGCTGCGCTTGCCGGCTTGATGGTCGCCGGGGGCTCCGCCGGAGCCTCCGCCTCGGCCTTCTGACCGGCCAGTTCCCTCTCGATTTCCTCGGCCGTGATGCTGTCGGCGAGCTTTACGGACATGTACTTCAGCACCTTGTCGTCGAATTTCAGGATTCGCTCGACCTCGGCGACGATCTCCCGATTGCCGGCATAGTCCATGAGGATGTAGAACCCCCGGCTCTGCTTGCGGATGAGGTAGGCAAGCTTGCGCTTCCCCCAGCGCTCGACCTTCAGGACCGTCCCCTTCATGTCGGAGATGATCTTGCTGTAGCGGTCGATGATGGCGGTGATGTCGTCGCTGGACAGCTCGGACTGGACGATGAACAGGGTTTCGTAACGCTTCAACGCTTGACCTCCTTTCGGCTCTGTAGCCCGTACACGAGGTCCGGGCAAGGAGTGCCTGGTATGAAATTTTTGAACCTGATCTCTTATACCAGAGAAAGATATAAATCAAGCTCTTTGTGAGGCCCCGCCCTGTGTACCTGTTGCGGGGGGAGGGGCGCGTTCCCCGGGGCGCCAAAATGAGGCTTGACAGGACCCCGGCCTTTCCCTCACATAGGGGAAGCGGATCGATCCAGCCCGCTGCGGGACGGCCCGTTCCGGCATGAAACCGTCTTTTGAAAGGGGCATCGTGCTCATGATGAGAACAGGTTGGCTCTTCATTCTCTGCTCGTCGCTCGTCCTGTCGGCCTCCGGGTGCATGGTGACGGAAAGCACCTATCTGAAAAAGGTCGAGGAGGCCGGCAGCCTGGAGAAATCCCTGGCGGCGTGCGAGCAGAAAGGCAGCGAACAGGTGGCCCGGATCGCGGCGCTCGAGAAGCAACGGGACGATCTCGCCGTACAGCTCGAGGAGCAGAAGAAGAAGGTCGTCCAGGTCGAGGCGGTCAAGGAGGAGACGAGCAAGACCTACGCGCAGATGATCGAGAAGATGAAGTCGGAGATCGCCGAGGGGCAGGTGACGATCACGGAGCTCAAGGGCAGGCTCACCGTGAACATGGTCGATGCCATCCTGTTCGACTCCGGCAAGGCCGACATCAAGCCCGAGGGGCGGCAAGTGCTGCAGAAGGTGGTCGAGGTCATCGGCCAGGTGGAAGACAAGGCGATCCGCGTCGAAGGGCACACGGACAATGTCAAGATCAGCCCGGCGCTGGCGCGCGCCTTTGCGTCGAACTGGGAACTCTCGGCGGCCCGCGCCGTCAACGTGACCCGCTACCTCCAGCGGCTCGGGGTCGACCCC
>MVQS01000186.1 GCA_002067855.1 Syntrophaceae bacterium PtaB.Bin038 | reverse complement strand
GAAGTGCTCCCGGATGCAGGGCTCCATGGCGGCAGCGACCTCGGGGTCGATGGGCGTCGTGGCGTTGTAGTCGAGATAGATGGGGAGCATCGTGTCTCTTTCAACGGTCGTCTCGAGGGGGTGAGTCATGAAAGATGCTGTTTGAGCGCCGCTGCCGCTGGAATGTTGGAATACTGGAATCATGGAAAATCAGGAGATGTTCCCGATGACCCGCCGTTTCATCACTCCATCATTCCCGTATCAGAAGGATCTCACATTCGGGATGACTTCCACAAGCACCAACCCGGAGAGGATGTTGAGGAAAAGGAGGATGAGGGTCATGGCGCCGGCCCATCGGTGGAGTTTTCGGACCTCCGCCCGCCGTTGCCTCGTGACGAACTGGAGCTGCCCCAGGGCGGGGGTTGCCACCGCGAAAAACGCAGCGACGGCGCCCACCCAGGCGTGCAGCACCTGGAAGTGGGGACCGCCGAACCCGGCCACCATGGCGACGGCCGCAGAGACGCCGAAAAGGACCGAAAGGGCGCCGCAGGCCCCCAGCGCCCGGTGGACGCGAAGCCACCAGGGCCTCTTCCTCATGAGGCGGGCCGTGGTGACGCCCGCCGTCATGAGGACGAGACCGGCGATCATGAAACCGGCATGAAGACCCAGGAGCACGATTTCCCTCCGTGATGCGCTCCAGCACCCCGCATGGCTGCGGCCGGAAAAGCCGGGAGTACCCGGCTGCGTTCTACACGCCGGGGGAGTACTTCGCGGTGATGGATCCCCGGATGTTGCAGACGGCGGTGACCTCGAAGGTGTCGGCGCCCGTGGCGGCCACCTGGAAGGTGTAGACGAAGGTATCGCCGGGCTGCTTGTTGTACTCGCCCCGCGCGACGACCTGGCCGTTCTTCTTCACGACCACCTCCTTGACGTAATGCCTGTCGGGGTTGTTCGAGGGGTGGGTGATCTTCACGGACAGGGTCTGGGTCTTGGCGTCGTAGGCCAATTCCATCCTGTCCGGGCTGTGGGCAGAAGCCGTGCAGGGCAGGCTGAGGACAAAGAGGGCGGATACCACGATGAGCAGGACTCGTACGGCGGACGTCTTCTTCATGGGAACACTCCTTTCTGCAGGATTCGTTTTTCAGGATTTCGCGGGGGCCCCGAGGAGCCCCATCATCTCTTCCACGGTCCGGACCGGCCTGGAGCAGGCGAAGTTGCGGCACACGTAGGCCGTCGCCCGGCCCCCTTCGGATTTCATGTCCTTCGTGAAGGGGGCAATCGCCGTGACGGCCGCAGACCCGGCCCCGCGGGGCCGGAACAGAAGGACCCGGCTGGGCATGAACGCCCTCCTCACCGCATCCAGCATCTCCTGCGTGTCCCGCGCCCCGGGCTTCCCGGCAACGACGATTTCAAACGAAGGACCCGCCAGGAATTCGAGGGCGACCATGAGCTGGGAGTAGGCCGAGGGGATCTGCGCGATGTTGCGGGCGAAGGCCCGGGCGACGCCGATGGCCTTCTGCTCCAGGTCCTGCCTGCCCGTGATCCGCGACAGCCTCAGGAGGTTGAGCATCATGACCGAGTTTCCCGAGGGGATCGCCCCGTCGTAGCTGTCTTTCTGCCTCAAGAGGATCGCCTCGCCGTCGGAGGCGGTGAAGAAGAAGCCCCCGTGCCGGCCGTCGTGGAAATGATTGATCGTACTATCGGCAAGTTCAAGGGCGGTCTTGAGGAACCCCGGCTCGAGGGCCGCCTCGTAGAGCTCCAGGAGCCCCCAGATGAAAAAGGCGTAGTCGTCGAGCATCCCGTCGACGGCGGCCTCACCGTCCCTGTAGCGGTGCAGGAGCCGCCCCCGGGCGTCCCGCATCCGCTCGAGGACGAAACGGGCGGCCCCCGATGCCGCCTCGGCCCAGTCCTGCCGGCCGAGAACCGCCGCGCCCCGGGCCAGGGCGGCGATCATGAGACCGTTCCAATCCGTGAGCACCTTGTCGTCCCTGCCGGGCCGCACGCGTCGCTCCCGAAGCCGGAAGAGCTTCTCCCGCGAGGCTTCCCACATCGCGCGCACTTCCCCGGAAGCCTCTTCCCCCATCGGATGCGCCAGATAGAGGACGTTGCCCCCCGTCCGCGACCGCGTGGCCTCGTCGAGGAAGTTGCCCCCCCTCTCGATGCCGCAGACCCTGACGACGAGCGCCGCCTCGTCAGGGTCGAGAGCCTCCCGGATCTCCGGCTCGGTCCACAGGTAGAATTTCCCCTCCTCGCCCTCGCTGTCGGCATCCTCGGCGCAGAAGAAGGCTCCCCCGGGGGCCTTCAGGTCGCGAAGCACGTAGGTGAAGATCTCCTCGGCCGTCCTTGCATACCGCCCTTTTCCCGTCGCCTGGAAGGTCTCGACGAACGCGAGGGAGAGCATGGCCTGGTCGTAGAGCATCTTCTCGAAGTGCGGCAGGTGCCACCGGGCGTCGGTGGAGTAGCGGTGGAATCCGAAGCCGAGCTGGTCGAAGATGCCCCCCCGGCGCATGGCGGTCAGGCTGTTCTCGACCATCTCGAGGGCCCTGGGCTCGCCGGTGCGCTTCCCGTAGCGCAGCAGGAACAGGAAGTGATGGGGCGAGGGAAACTTGGGCGCCCCGCCGAACCCGCCGTTGACCCCGTCGTACTGCCCGGCAAGCGCGTCGAAGGCCGCCCGGCATGCCTCCGTCCCCGGGGCGTCCCCCGCGGTGGACTCGGCGGACAGATTCTTCAGGGCCTGAAACACCTGGTCGGCCGACGAGAGCACGTCGCCCCGGCGTGTCTTCCAGACGCGCCGGACGCCCTGGATCAGCTCGATCATGCCGATGCGCCCGTGGCGGTTCTCCTTCGGGATGTAGGTGCCGGCAAAGAAGGGCTTGCGGTCGGGGGTCATGAGAACGGTCAGCGGCCAGCCCCCGCTGCCCGTCATGATCTGGCAGACCGTCATGTAGATGCCGTCCACGTCGGGCCGTTCCTCGCGGTCGACCTTGATGCAGACGAACACCTCGTTCATGAGACGGGCCACCTCGTCGTCCTCGAAGGACTCGTGGGCCATCACGTGGCACCAGTGGCACGTCGAGTACCCGACGGAGAGGAAGACCGGCTTGTCTTCCGCCCGGGCCCGCTCGAAGGCCTCGTCGGACCAGGGGTACCAGTCCACGGGGTTGCGGGCGTGCTGCAGGAGGTAGGGGCTTTTCTCCCGGATGAGCCGATTCGCTTTTGGGTCCGATGCCCTGCCTGCCACGGTCTACTTCCTCAGGATTTCGGTCAGCGCCTCTTCCAGCGTGGGGTAGCGGAACCGGAAGCCCGCCTGCAGCAGCTTTCGGGGAAGCACGCGCTGGCCTCTCAGGATGACGCTCCCGAACTCGCCCTTTATCAGCCGCAGCATGAAGCCGGGCACGGGCGGCAGGAAGGTCGGCACCCCCAGGACCCCCCCCAGCGTTTTCGTGAATTCGCGGTTCCGGACGGGCTCGGGGGCCGTGCAGTTGACCGGCCCGTCGAGGGCCCGGTTTTCCTCGATGAGGAACAGAAAGATGCGGGCCAGGTCCATCTCGTGGATCCAGGAAAGCCACTGGCTGCCGCTCCCGAGGTCGGCCCCCAGGAACATGCGGAACACGGGGACGACCTCCCCCAGCATCCCGCCGCTTCGGCCCATGACGATCCCGAAGCGCATCAGCACGACCCGGGCGCCGTGATCCTTCGCCCGCAGGGCCTCGCCCTCCCAGTCCCGGGACAGCAGGGCCAGGAAATCGGTCCCCGGCGGGGATTCCTCGGTCAGCTCCTCGTCGCCGTGATAGCCGTAATAGCCCGCGCCGGAGGTGCTGAAGAGATGGGTCTCCTTGCCCTTGCGGGGCGCCATGGCCTCCACGAGGTGCCTCGTGGTGAGAATGCGGCTCTCCCGGATGATGCGCTTCGCCTCGTCGGTCCACCGCGTGAAGATGGAGGCCCCGGCGAGGTTGATGAACACCTCGTGCCCGGGGACCTCTTCCTGCCAGGCCCCGCGGACCGTGGGGTCCCCCTGCAGGGCCCTCGCGCCTGCGGGAAGGTTCCGGGCCGGCTCGCCCTTGCGCATGAGCACCGTCACCGAGTGCCCCTTTGCCGTCAGCTCGCGGGCAAGCGTCGTCCCCACGAACCCCGTCCCCCCGGTCATGAATACCTTCATCGCACACTCCGTGCAGGGTCCGGGGGCCGGGGTCCGGAACAGGATGAGACTGTGAAGTCGGGAAGCTGAGAAGTTCGGCAAAGCCCCCACGAGATGAACTGCGGGGGGACACCCCGCGCTTCCTGACTCCCTATCTTCTTACCCTCCATCTTTTCACGATACCCCGTACCCTGTCTTATTCCTTGTCCCCGATCAGCGGCAGGACCCTGTCGATCTTGAAGTAGACGACGAACTTGTTTTCGTCGCCGTATCGGCCGGCCACCTCGGGATACTTCTTGCGACGCATCTCGCCTACGAGCTGCGGATCCTGGATCTCTTTCGTCCTGGTGAGGTACAGGCGCCTGCCGACGTACTTGTCGCCGGCCTCCTTGAACAGGTAGGCCGCCCGCGGGTTCTGCTGGATGTTGCGATGGGTGAGCCTGTCGGCCATGATGAAGGCCACGTTCTCCTCGTCGATGAAGTGGGGCTTGGCATAGACTGCGGCATCGACGGCGCCCGCCGCGTCCGACGTGGCGAGAATGCCCAGGCCCGAGGCCGTTTCGAAGTATTCGCTCAGCTTCATGGGTGCCTCCGGAGAGAAAGTCTGTTTCGTCCATCATCAGCAGCAAGCAGCAAGGATTCTATCGGTCTTTTATCCTTGTTGCTTGCTGCTTGTTGCTTGATCCTGCCCCTGTCGCCCAAGGCGCTCAATCGCGTGATCGGCCGCCACGAGGAAGATCGGCCGGGGGTCCATGCGGTGGGCCCGGAGGCACACCTCGGTGAACTTGACGGCGTGCTCGTCGCCCGTGTCGAGGGCCCGCGCGACGAGATCCTCTTTCGATCCATCATATGCATCGTAGGGGGCCCTGTCAATTTCGCGCCCGATGGCGGCATAGAGGGCCGCCGAGGCCTGCCAGGCGTAGCGCAGGGCGATGCGGCTGATGTCGGGCAGCAGGCAGGCGGCCATGAGGTACACGGCCCCCGGCCCGGTGACCCCGTGAATGAACGTGATGACGCTTCCCCGCGTCGTCGCGTTCGCCAGGTAGACGCGGACGAAGGTCTCGAGCAGATCGACCGTGAAGGCCGTGATGTCGTCGGGCGGTTCCGTGAGGTTGATGACCGGCGCAAAGGGCTCGAACCCGCCGAGCCGCCTGACCTTGTCGACGATGAGGCCCTTCATCAGGCGCTGCTCGTCGGGGAGCGTCGCGACGTCGTCAATGGCCGACAGCGGGTTGCGCACGTCGACCCGGGGAACCGGGAATCCCGGCAGCGACTGATAGCGGGCGGCCCAGTAGGCCAGGGCCCGGGCCAGCTCGCGGATTTTCGCGGGGGACTCCTCCCGGTTGAGGCTGCGAACGGCATGTCCCGTGCGGATGGCGCCGTGCCAGGCCGCCCCCACCATGCCGGGCAGCAGGCGGGGCACCCAGACGTTCAGGACGGTGCACCAGTCGTCCTCCCGCAGCTCCTCCTCGAAGCAGGTCACCCAATCGGCGTAGCGGCCGAAGCTTCCCAGGGCCTCGAACCAGTAGCCGCCGAGCACGGGAAGGCCCGGCGCCGGGTTGCCCGGCAGCCGCTTGCGGTACCCCGTCACCCAGGGGATGACGGCATCCCCGCGCCCGATGGCCAGCATGGCCTCGGCGGCCATGGGCGCGTGGCTCGAGAAGCCGGGGCCGTACTCGGGCCCGGACTCCTCCAGGAGATCCAGTGCCTCATCCATGACATCCATCGGATTTCCCCCGACCGGCTGTTTCACGACCCCTTGAGCAGGGTCGTGAACCGACGGTTCGCCTCCTCCCAGTTCACGATGCTCCAGAAGGCCTCGACGAACTTCGCCCTCAGGTTCCTGTAATCCAGGTAGTAGGCGTGCTCCCAGACGTCGAGCACCAGGAGGATCGGGAACGCGGGGTACACGTCCACGTTGTGCTTCTCGATCTGCATGACGAGCGGCCGGTTCGACATCCGGCACCAGCTCAGCGCGGCCCAGCCGGAGCCCTCGTCGGTGACGGCCGCCTGGGAAAACTCCGTCTGGAAGCGCTCGAAGCTGCCGAATTCCTTGTCAATGGCCGCACCCAGGATGCCCGCCGGCTGCCCGCCGCCGCCCCTGCCCGCCGGCGCCAGGTTTTCCCAGAAGAGGCCGTGCAGGAGGTGCCCGCCGATGTGGAAGGACAGCTCCTTGAGGGTGGCCTTCATGTCGAGATCGCCCCCCGCCTTCCTTGCCTGCTCGAGCTTCTCGAAGACGGCATTCGCTCCGGTCACGTAGGCCTGGTGGTGCTTTTCGTGGTGCAGCTGCAGCTGCTCCTCGGACATGAACGGCGCCAATTCCTTGTAACCGTAGGGCAGTTTTGGTAAAGAATAGAAGTGCGGCTTTTCCATGGCTCGATTCCGTCCTCTCCCGGGAAGGAACTCCCGCTAAAGGCTCCCGGTTGGAAGCGCGAACAATGTTGCGAAAGCGACCCCGCAGGCCCGCGACCCGCCGGGCCGCCGATACGAGCAGCCCGATCAGTGTACCGTAACGGGGCGAAGAAAAACAGGTGAAAAAGTTTCGGGGCCCCGCGGTCCCGACGAGGGGAACGGCCGGATGAAGAAAGACGAGCGCCGGACCAAGGCGGATCTCATCGGGGAGCTCGACTCCCTGCGGGTCGAGATTGCCCGGCTGCAGGAGGCTGAGGCCGCGCTTCGCGACACGGGGGCCCTGTACCGAAGCCTGGCGGACAGCAGCCCGGTGGGGGTCTTTTTCCTCGTGAACGGGAAGTTCCGCTTTCTCAATGCTCGGTTCGAGCAGAGCACGGGTTACCGCGCCGGCGATCTCCTGGGACAGGACTCGCTCGTGATCGTACACCCCGAGGACCGGGAGCAGGTGCGAAGGGACGCCATCGAGATGCTTCGGGGCCGCAGGAGCACCCCGTACGAGTTCCGCGCGGTGACAAAGGACGGCAGGATCCGGTGGATCCTCGGCACCGTGGCGTCCGTCTCGTTCCGGGGCGAGAGGGCCGTCCACGGCAGCTACATGGACATCACGGAGCAGAAGGAAACCCGGCAGAGGCTCGAGGAGATGGAAACCGTCGGGGCCTCCATCCTCGACGCCCTGCCCGTGGCGGTGATCGTGCTGCGCGAAAGAAACATCCTCTTTGCCAACCGGGCCACGGAGGCGGTCTTCGGATGGAAGCCCGAGGAACTCGCAGGACGGGGCACGCGGGTTCTCTACCGCAGCGATGCCGAGTACGAGGAGATCGGGCGGCGCTTCTACCCCGTCCTGGAGAGGCAGAGAACGTACGGCGAAGAGTTCCCCTGCCGGCACCGGGACGGCCGCGACATCCTGTGCTACGTCAGCACATCGCGCATCGGCGAGACCCTTCAGGAGAAGGGCATCGTCGCCACCTACGAGGACATCACCGAGCGAAAGCGCGCCGAGGCGGACCTGAAGGAAAGCGAGCAGCGCCTCCGCCGCATCATCGGCGGCTCGCCCATCGCCGCATTCGTCATCGGCCGGGACCACCGCGTGCTCTACTGGAACCGGGCCCTGGAGGAGCTGAGCGGGATCGGCGGCGCCGACGTGATCGGAACGGACGGGCAATGGCGCGCCTTCTATCCCGAGAAGCGCCCTTGCCTGGCCGATTTGCTCGTCGACCAGGCCTTCGACTCCATACCCGCGTGGTACTCGAACTGCTACAGCCCCTCGAAGCTCATCGAGGAGGCCTACGAGGCAACGGATTACTTCCCCTACCTGGGCAACGGGGG
>MVQS01000185.1 GCA_002067855.1 Syntrophaceae bacterium PtaB.Bin038 | reverse complement strand
TGGGTATAAAATCACTGACGGCCCTGATTGGATAGGTGGGGATGATGAAGCCCCAACCCCATCCCGCAAACTCAATAACGTCACGGGCGTCCGTGTCAGTCTACATTAGGAGGAGAGAATGAATTACTGGACAAAGGTTTTCACGGCATTTTTCATCGCGGTCTTCGTGCTGGCGGGGTCCATCTACTGCCACGCCGGGGAGAAGGAAGAGCTCACCCTGAAACGTGAGTTAATCATCGAGAAGGCCAACCGGCTCCAGCTCCAGCAGACGTTAATTCAGCGGGAGTTTGCGGAGCTTCAGGTGGCACTCAAGGATGTGGACGAAAAGCTGAAAAAGTACGCACCGAAGAAGGAAGAGAAGAAGAAGTAGGGCAATAAATAAAAGGGGAAGCGGCGATGGCTGAAAACGGAAATGGGACTGTGCGGAACGTATTGGGCTGGGTTGCGGTTCTGATCGCCGGGTTGATCATCACGATTTCTGGCGTCATGTACTCTAACAAATCGAGCCAGGACACAACGCTGCTCGATAAGGTCAACGCCCATGAGGCGAGGATCACGAAGACGGAAACCTGTCTTGAGTACATGAAATCGGACATCTCCGAGATCAAGGAATTGACCAAGGAGATTCGCAGGGATCAGGTTAGAAGGGAAAGGCAGGGTAGATGAAACCGGAAGACCGCAAACACTTTGCCGACCTCTCGGAAGTCAGGCTCATGGCCCTGTGCATATGGGCAGAGGCGAGGGGGGAAGGCATGGAGGGGTGCATCGCCGTTGGGTCCGTCGTCCTCAACAGGGTTGATTTTGGGAAAATGGACGACCCGTGGGGCAGGCGGTACGGCAGGAGCGTTCACACGGTCATCATGGCACCCTACCAGTTCTCGTGGCTTAACTCCAACGACCCGCAGTACAAGCGTTGCGTGGAGATCGCAAGGGATTGGGGGGAGCGGGACGCTCCGGGGATGGACCTGTGCATGGACATTGCCGAGGGCTTGCTCGACGGCACCATTAAACGCAACGTCTCGAGCCTGCACTACCACGCCCTCTACGTCAAGCCCAAATGGGCCGACAAGATGGTTGTGGAGCGCACCATCGGCAACCATGTGTTCTATCTGGACGTGTCCATGATTTCGGATGAATCGAATTGGCCAAAGTACGCGGACGTGGTTTTGAAGCGGTACAAATGAAGACGAAGGCCATCATAGACGTTGAGAAGAAGCAGGTCGAGATTCACGGGCAGATGAACGACGGGGAGATGTACTTCCTGCGTTACCATTTCGAAGTCAACGAATTGGAAGTAAAAGACAGCAGGCAGGCAGATAAGGAGACAGACAGATGATTATTAAGTTTTTCCACAACGGACAGACGATGTTGATTGACGGCGTTGAATTCTGCAAATACCGGACCCTTGATCCGGGCGAGCCGGTTATTTCTCGGATGGATTGCAAAGACTTCACGGACGACCAGAACAAACCGATTGCTTGCCCTCCGGTGAATCAGGCTGAGGGTCCCAATCTTCGCCTTGAGTTTTGGTACGAGCGGAACGGGAATCCTGGGCAGCTTCTTTGTCACCGCCCCGTGTTCCTGATGAGTGACGAAGGCAAAACCATCGAACGAATCTAAGACAGCCGCCTGCTGTCTACTTTAAGCACAGGAGGAGAAGAAATGAAACGTAAGCTTTTTGCAATTCTCATTGCAGCCCTGTTCCTTGCGGGCTGCGCGGGCATCCAGGTAAGCGACGATGCATCTCAGGCCGTGCTCTACAAATTAGCAGGACATCGGCTCGGCTACGAGCTGGGCAAGGCCGACCCCGCCACGGCTCAGATTGTCGCCAAGGCCGCCGACGGCATCATCCAGACCATCGAGACGGGGACCACGGCCCCGGCCCTCTCGGCGCTGTTGCAGGAATCCCTTGCAAAACTCGCGGCGGGCTATGCGGACGACCCGGCCCTTGCTGCGGAGGTCGCCATCGTCGCGGAGCTTGTCATTTTCAAGGGCAGCGAGGTCAACGTGGACGCCTACAAGATCTATCTCGCTCAGATGAAGGCCGGGATGGAGGGGTACAAGCTGGGCTATGCCCTTGCCATGCTGGTGGCGGTGAAGTGATGTTTAAATCGTACCTGTGCTGCAAGCAGATCACCGACGACGAGTGGGAGCTGACGGAAGACCTCGTTTATGACGCGGGCCGGTTCGGGGTCATCACGGCGAAGAAGGGTTTTATCTGCGACTTCTGCTCGGTCCCACGCCTGCCCATAGCCTTCCTTCTTACAGGGGGGCAGTACGAGGGGGCCGGGGTGATCCACGATTACATCTACAGGTATGGCGGCATGTCGCGCGAGGACGCCGACAGGGTGTTTTACATGGCCCTGCGGGATCTGGGATGTTCCCCCTGGAAGGCGGGGCTCATGCACAAAGCAGTGCGCCTGGGCGGAAAAAAGCTCTGGGATGCATACAGGAGGAAAGACAATGGATGAAATCATTGCAAACGTGAAGGAGGTTTCCACGACCCTCGGCGGCCTGATCGCCTCTGCGGTGGGACTGATGAAAACCCTCGGCTACGAACTCGACCCCACCATCATTGCGAAGCTGGACCCCACGGGCGCTGCGCTCGTGATCGTCGGCGTCCTGATGGTCTTCAAGATGGGGCCGGGCAGGACGAAAAAGGAATAATCTCCCTCTCCTCCTTCTCGGGCGGGGAGGGCTGGGTCTCCCCTCCTTACCTGGCCCGCCCATTAAAACAGGAGCGACATGGCGACCGCGAACCCTCTGATTTCGAGCTTCAACGCCGGGGAGTTGACGCCCCTGCTGGACGGCAGGCCCGATCACGCAAAGTATTACTCGGGCTGTCGAAAGCTGGAGAACATGATCCCGCTGCCCCACGGCGGGGCAACCGAGCGGCCCGGGACGTACTTCGTCGCCTCGACGAAGGACCACAACCGCAAGTGTCGGCTGCTGCGGTTCGAGTTCAGCACGACCCAGGCGTATATCCTCGAATTCGGGCACTATTATATCCGGTTTTACAAGGACGGCGGGCAGATCACTTCGGGCGGGGTTCCTTACGAGGTCGCCACGGGGTACGCGGAGGACGAGCTTTTCGAGCTGCAATTCGCCCAAAGCGCCGACACCCTTTATATCGCCCATCAGGCGCACAACCCGGCCCAGCTCACCAGGACCGGGCATACGAGCTGGACTTTCGGGGCGATCACCTTCACGGACGGGCCCTACCTCGAGGAGAACACGACGGACATCACCCTGACGCCTTCGGGCACGGTGGTCGGAACGTCGATCACCCTGACGGCCTCTGACAACCTGTTCGACGCCGACATGGTGGGGGGATGGTTCAGGCTCAAGCACGGCTCGACCTGGGGATATGTTGCGGTGACGGCCTACATCTCAGCGACGGAGGTCACGGCTTCGGTCATGAGCACGCTGGGCGACACGACGGCAACCGACGTATGGCGGGAAGGGGCATGGTCGGCGTACCGAGGATACCCGGCGTGCGTCTGCTTCTTCGAGGAGCGGCTCTGCTGGGCCGGAAGCCCGACCAAGCCGCAGACGATATGGCTCTCGTCCACGGGATCGTTTTTCGATCACACCCCGGACGGCACGGACTCCGACGACGCCATGGCGCTGACGATCCTCTCCGACCGGGTCAACGTGATCCGGTGGATGGTTCCCCAGAATTACATCATCGCCGGGACCGTGGGCGCCGAATGGCGAATCGGCGGGGCGTCCTCTAGCGACCCGATCACCCCGACGTCGGTCAATGCCAAGCGGCAAAGCACCTACGGCTCCAACACCGTGCAGGGCATCCTTATCAACGACGTGGTGGTCTTCGTGCAGCGCCAGGGGCGAAAGCTGCGGGAGCTGGTCTACAACTACGACGCCGATGTCTTTGCCGGCCGGGATCTCACGCTGCTGGCCGAGCATATCACGAACGGCCGGGACTCGAGCGACAACGTGGGCATCGTCTCGATGGACTATCAAAACGAGCCCTACTCGCTGCTTTGGGCCGTGCGCTACGACGGGCAGCTTTTGTGCCTGTCCTATGAGCGATCGGAGGAGATCGGGGGATGGTCAAGGATGATCACGCAGGAGGTCACGGGGGGCAGTTTCGAGAGCGTGGCCGTGATTCCCGGGGATGAGGAGGACGAGGTCTGGGTGAGCGTCAAGCGCACCATCAACGGCGTCACGAAGCGATACATCGAGTATTTCAAGGCGTTCTCCTGGCCGGACGACAAGGAAGACTGCTTCCATGTGGATTCGGGGCTGACATGGGACGGTGGGGACCCGGCGGCCATCACGAACATCACCCTTGCCAACCCGGTTGTCATTTACGCGACCAATACCTTGAGCAACGGGGACAATGTCAGGCTCACGGAGGTGGGCGGGACAGAGGAACTCAACGACAACGTCTACACGGTGGCAAATGCCACGGGATCGAGCTTCGAGCTGTCCGGCATAGACGGCAGCGCCTTCACGGCCTACACGGGCGGGGGGCTGTTCCAGCAGGTCGAGAACTCGTTTGACGGCCTGTCGCACCTGGCGAACATGGTTGCCGCGGTCTGCGCCGAGGGCGGGGCCCTGGACGAGGTGACGATTTCGAGCGGCGGCACGGTTACGCTGGACGACTACTATTCGAAGGTCCATATCGGCCTGCCGTTCACGGCCCGCCTGCAGCCCATGAAAATAGAGGCCGGGGGCGTCAAGGGGACCTCGCGGGGGCAGACGAAGCGGATCTCGCACCTGACGGCCAACTTCTACAAGACCCTGGCCTGCTCGGCGGGTCCGGACGAGGACAACCTGACGGAGATCGTGTTCGACCAGGACGACGATCCCTACACGGGGGAGAAGGACATCCCGTTCAAGGGGCGGCACGAGGTGAGCGGGGACATTCTGCTGGTCAACGACAAGCCTCTTCCCCTGACGGTGCTCTCCATCGCCGCGTTTGTCGATACCTACGAAAGGCGCTGAAAATGATGCATGTCATACCCTACAGCCCGGAGCACGCCCTCAAGATCAAGGTCCGCGAGATCGACGAGAAGAAGCGGCAGGATCGGGAGTGGCAGAAATGGGCCATCGACAACGGGCTCCAGGGGCCCGCCTACACGATCATGTCCGGCGATGAGATCGTGGCCTGCTGCGGCGTGCGGGTGATCTGGGAGGGCGTGGGGGAGGCGTGGCTGGTGTTCTCCCCCGCCATCCAGGAGCACACCCTGGAGGCGACGAAGATCATCAGGACGTATCTGCGGAAGATCATCGAGGACAGCAAGCTGAGGCGGGTTCAGGCGTTCGCTTCCACGGCGGCGCCGAGGGCGGCCCGGTACCTTGAAACCCTCGGTTTCGAGCGCGAGGCCGTCATGCGGAAACTGGGCCGGGACGGGGCCGATCACTACTGCTATGCGATTGTCGAGGGCTGACCATGGGCTTTGATCCGATTACCATAGGGACTGCGCTGGTGGTGGGCGGGGCCGGGATGTCCGCAATTTCCCAACTGTCGGCCGGGTCCGCGGCGAAGGGCTGGGGCGAGTACAACGCGGCGGTTTCCCGCGAAGAGGCCCGGCAGATCATGGAGGCCACGGAGTACGAGGCCGGGAAGATGGCCCGGGAGGGGGAGCGCATCAAGGGGGCGCAGCGGACGGCCTTCGCCAAGGGCGGGGTGAGCATCGAGGGGACCCCGGGGGCGGTCATCGAGGACACGGCCAGGGAGATCAACCTCGACATCGCGGCCATCCGACACAAGGGACGGACGGCGGCAAGCAAGATGGAATCCCAGGCATACATCGACGAGATCAAGGGCAAGCAGGCCGAAACTGCGTCCTACTGGGGGGCGGGATCAACCCTGCTCTCCGGGGCCGGCAGCGCCATGACGGCGAAATGGGGGCCCAGGGGCTTCTACCGCTACACGAAATAGGAGGGCATCGTGCCTCGCATACCTGTCTACAATCAGCAGCAGTCCCTCCCGACCTCCGGGTCAGGGGTCCGGGTCGAGCCTTCGGAGATGCTGGCCGAGCAGGCCGGCATGAAACGCGCCGGGGCGGCCCTGACGGACCTCGGGGAAACCCTCGCCATCCGGGGGCATCAGATCCAGGCGGACATTGACGAGAAGCGAACCCTGGACGAATTCGCGGCCTTCGATTCCGAGGCCCGGCAGTACGTCCTTAACCAGCGTCGGCAGACCGGCAAGAACGCCATCATGACCAACGAGGACGGCGGATTCACGCTGAATTCGGACGCCGAGAAGTGGCACCAGGAGAAAATCGAGGGATATGCCGAGAGACTCGAAAACGACACCCAGCGCAAGGCGTTTCGAAAGCTGGCCGCCTCGCAGATGGATTCCAACCTTAATACCGTGGCCTCGCATATCAATGCGGAATTCAACCGCTACAACACGGAGGTCCGGGGGGCGTGGATTCAGAATACCATGGACGCCATCCAGCTTTCCGGGGGCGATCCGGCGGCCATCGACCAGGCCGTCGCCAAGTACCAGGCGGCAATCAAGGCCCTCTACCCCGGGCAGGACGTGTCCGAGATGATGCAGCGGGACATGACGCGCTTCGAGCACGCGGCATTGGCGAAGCGTAAAGAGTGGGAGGTGACGGCCGTGCTGGTGGACCTCAAGGGCCGGTATGAGGGAAACACCGAGGCGGCCATGGAGGAGGCGTCCGGGGCTGAATTCCTGGCAAAGCACGGGGAGCCCGTTCAGCGCCAGGTCCTTTCGGCGCTCAACAACGACCTCCGCATACAGGATGAGATCTACCAGAAGACATACCGAAAGACGGCGGACGATTTCAGCACGAGGCTGACGGCCGGGAAGTTGACCGAATCGGCCATCGATGGTTCGGATCTGCGGCCCGACGACAAGGAGAGGTGGAAGGGGCATCTGCGTGCGCGGCAGGCTTACGACCGCACCGAGGCGAGGGCCCGGCGGGCGGAAAAGCGCGAGGCCGACAGGGACCAGCGCGAGAAACTGAAAGATGCCCAGGACAGGGTGATGACGGCCACGCTGAACGCCATCCGATCCGAGCAGATCACGGATGAGGCGGACATCGACCGCATCGTCGCCGGGGCCGGTCTGGACCACGACAAGATGAAGGAGCTGAAAACGGCCTTTGACAACCAGGCCGGGGCCAAGGGACAGGTCAACTACTACACCATGGCAACGGAGCAGCTCGACAAGCATTTCGGGTGGGACGTTAAGAAGGATCGCTCCGAGGACGAGACAAAGAGGCGCAACCAGTACCTCAAGACCCTGGACCACTACATGAGGCAAGCCAAGCTG
>MVQS01000184.1 GCA_002067855.1 Syntrophaceae bacterium PtaB.Bin038 | reverse complement strand
AGAACTCGATGTCGCTCTTGAACCGCTTGCGCTTCGCGATCTCCATGAAGGGCTTGCCGTTGAGCTCGTCCTGGAGGGCGTTGCGCTTGGCGCTTACGTCCTTGAGCCGCGACCGCAGGGCTTCCAGCTTGCCCTGCGCCCCCTCCTTCACCCGGTTGAAATCAACGGGCATGCCGTGCCCCCCCTGCTCCACGGGCCGGATATCGATCGCGGCCGCCGCGCGCCGCGGTTTTTCCGGGGTCGGCGCTGCGGCTTCGGCCCTGCGGCCCACGGGGGTCGGGACGTTGGCCACGCCGTAGTGGACGGCGCTTCGTTCGGTTGCATCCGTCGTCTTGATGCAGACGTCGACGAAAAAGGGCCCGGCCGCCGTCGAGAAGGGGATCACGATGCTCGGGCTCTTCAGGATGTGGCTGATGGTGTGCCGACGGCCGTGCACAACGGTGGGGATCGCCGCGTAGACGCGCATCCCCATCTTCTCCATCTGCGTCCGCGACGCGCCGGAGATCATGTTCGTGAGCTCCCCCGTGGCGTCGATGATCTCCTGGGTCACCCCGTCGAACCGCTCGCCCAGCATGTTGGCCACGATCCTGCAGATGCAGGCCTCCGAAAAGCTCAGCGCCAGGGACCCCAGGGCATCGCCCGTGATGCCGATGATGCCCGAGACATCCCCGGAGGCCGCATCGTCCGTCTTGACACGGGGCTTGCCCGGGGCGGCGTCGATGTGCGCCATCTTTTTCAGAACCTCCAGCGTCCCGGCCAGGAAGGGGTTGATGTAGTTGACGTCCATGGACGTTCCCGTCTCTGTGAGCGTTGAACCGGGCGCAGGCCCGGCGGTTTTCCCTGAACCGCAAGAGCATGCAACCGAGGTGCCAGAATGGGGCCGGACGCAGGCGACCTTTTTGTTTCACGCCCCGCCCGTGCCGCAACTCCTCCGGAGAAGCCGGAAGACTTCGAAATAATTCGGCTTATCATCTTTCCGGGCGATCCGGTCGCCCGGCATCTCCCGTGCAACGATTGCAACTTCACCAACCGTCGGAAAGGAGGCTTCTCATGGTCATCCGGTCGATGTCGGAGATGGGGAAGATGGCCCTTGCGCAGATTGCGATTGCGGTCTACGGGGAGGATCTGTCGCGCATCATGATGCCGGAGCTCGGCGAGTACCTCAACGGCCCGGCCCCGCTCCGCCTCCCCGGCACCACCCGACCGGCGACCCCGTCGAAAACTGAACGGGAAACCGCCGGGGACGTTTCCCCTCGGCGAACACGGGAATTCGACTGCCCGGCGCATAAACCGGAGGGTTTTGCCCGGAAAAACGCGGCCCCTCTCGGGAGTGCCCCCCGGTTCGTGCCGTCGGCCCCCTTTTCCCGCCGGCGTCAATCCCGGGAGAGCTCCGAGATCCGCGGACCCTCATCGATCCGACCGGCGGTCGAAGGGTCGCGAACGGCATGCCATCGGACGGCCCTCACCCCGCTTCCGGAGACAACCGTTCCCGTGATCGTGTTCCCCTCGACCACTCCCTCGTATTGCGTCCGGACCGGAACACCGCCGACATCCTGCACGACGTGAAAGGTAATCCTGTCACCGGAGAGCCGCGGGGCGGAAATGCCGATCCTCCCGCCCGCCCGGATCAGTTCCCCGCGGATTCTCTGGAAGTCCTGCCGAATCCGAAGCGTGTGGGATTGCCCGGGCTCCTCCGCCGGGGCCCAAGACCAGTCCCCCGTCACATTGGCCGGGATCACCCAGAGATACACACTTCGCCACCCGACCAGGGACCGCGCATCCGGCCTCCAGTCCCCCATGTCGAAGACGTGGGACACGACCCGTGACCCCGGTTTCATCTCCCTGAGAAACTTGGGCCGCAGACGGAGGTTGATCTCGGGCAGCAGATAGATCAGCATCACCGTCGCCTCGCGGACGTCGGTCTCGAAAAAATCCTGCGTCACGAAGCGGGTCCGCTCGTCGACCCCGGCCGCCTTCGCGCGCGATCTGCACAGCGCGATGAGCTCGCCGTCGATGTCGACCCCCACGCCGCGGCAGCCCGTGAGCCTCGCCGCCTCGATCACGAGCCTGCCGTCGCCGCAGCCCAGGTCGTAGACCACGTCGTCCGCCCTCACGTCGGCCATCCGGATCATCTCGTGCACGACCTCGTAGGGCGTCGACACGTAGGGCACGTCGGCGAAGGTCTGTTTGCCGAGGTAGAGGCCGTCCCACAGAAAGGCGGTATCCTCCGGCGAGGAGAGGTCGGCCCGACCCCCGGGAAAGCTCGCCACGAGCGCCAGCACGGCGAGAACAAGCGCGGCGGCGGCGGCAACCCAGGCTCTCTTCATGCCTTTCCCCCGTGCGGGTCTGTCGGACGGCGCGCCACCGGCTGCGCGTCGCCCGCGCGCCCCGTCCCGGTACGATCGTCCCGGCGACCCCGCGGCGGCGGTCCCGCCGGTTTCAAGCCCGCCCCCGGTGATGCACCAACCCGGGGACCGCGAAACGGAGGCGGCACCGGCCGGGCAGGGTCTCCGTCAGGGATCGACGGAATACTCGATCCCCGCGTTGCGGAAGTTCGGCGGGATCCGGCACACCCGGTGGCTGCTGTTGGCGAACACGATCTCGTTGGTGCCCTCGGCGTGCAGCTCCATCGTCGCCTCGTTGTAGAACCGGAAGACGAGCTCCGTGCT
>MVQS01000183.1 GCA_002067855.1 Syntrophaceae bacterium PtaB.Bin038 | reverse complement strand
GTCATGCTCAGCGGTTTCGAGGACGAGGAGTGCAAGGGGCAGGCCATCGCCGCCGGGGTGGACGCCTACTTCCGGTTGCCGATGGACCTCGAGAAGGTCGGGACGGCGATGGACACGCTGCTGAACGTCAAATGAGGGGATGCGCCGTGCCGAGGTGCAGGAAGTGCGGGGAGCAATACGACGAGGACGAGGGGGCCAGGAGCCCCGTGGAGACCCTGGGGGAGATCTTCCTGGAGTCGGCGGGGGAAGAGCCGGACAATCTCTGCCCCGGGTGCCGGGAGGAGATCGGGGTATTGGGTCTGCTCGCCTTTGGCGAGTAGACCTCAACCTCCCCCTTTGGGAAAGGGGGATAGAGGGGGATTTATCGGAGTCGAGTTCATCTGTTCTGTGGAGGGCAACGAATGACGCAATCGAATCGGAAGGATGTGCAGCAGCAGCTTTTCGAGCCCGCAATGTTCGAACGGGCCCTTGCGGACGGCACGGAGGCGAACCGGGGGCAGGCGCCGCGGTTTCTCGTCGTCGACGACGAGCCCGAGGGGCGCGCCCTGGTCACGGGGGTCATCCTCTCGCGCTGGCCGGGGGCGGTGATCCGGCTCGCGTCGAGCAACGCCGAGGCCTTCCATGTGCTCCTGGGGTTTTCGCCCGACATCGTCGTCACGGAGCTTTCCCGCGCGGGCGGGGCGGGCTATGAGTTCCTGCGCAAGCTTCGCCAGAGCCCGCAGCTGGCCGCAACACCCGTGGTGCTCAGCTCGCGCCGGGGCGACCCGGGGGATGCCTTCGGGATCTCCGTCGAGGGGCTCCACGAGGCTGCCGGACGGCGGCTCTCGCAGGAGGCCATGCTGGCGGCCCTCTTGGAGTCGCTCCTGGGGCGCGGGGCGGTGTCGGCGGGGTGAGGCGCAGGCCTGCAGGTGGCAGGTGCACAGAGGAAAGGGAGACCGTGTATGTGGCTCATGACGAATTTCGGGTTTTTCAGCATCGTAAAAAAAGAGGGGGAGGTGAATCTGACCGTGCGCGTCCCGCGGGAGGTCTTCGCCGAGGCCCTGACGGCAATCGCCCTCGACATCGACTACCCCAACTTCAAGAACTCCGTCGCCGGGAGGCAGGGCAAGGCGCGGGCTCGGCTGTACGAAGACGTCTGGCAGAGGCTCTACGGCCTGCAGGCGGGCGACGGCTCTTGAGTGTATAGCCATACTCTACACTTTACATGTATAGTGTCAGGCGCTAGACTTTGCCGCAAAAGAGCGAGGTACGAGGAAGACATGGGGTCGTGTCTTGCATGTAAACATGTCGAGCATGCTTCGCTTCCATGCAAGAAAGAACAGCACCAAAACATCCGCACCCTGTCTGTACATGTGATTCGGAGGGACACGGCATGTCATTGTCCGCACGATTTGATGAAGCGCTGGCCTACGCCCACGAGGCGCATCGCGATCAACTCCGGAAGGGGACGAAGATCCCCTACATTTCGCACCTGATGGCCGTTGCCGGTCTCGTCCTCGAAAACGGCGGCGACGAGGACACGGCCATCGCGGCCCTGCTGCACGACACAATCGAGGACGGCGGCGGCGATGCTGCACGGCAGGAGATCCGCAGGCGTTTCGGGCGGCGGGTCGCGGACATCGTGGACGAGTGCACCGACGCCGAGGTCATCCCGAAGCCGCCCTGGCGCGAGCGGAAGGAGAGATACATCGCCCATCTGCGGCATGCCTCCCCGCAGGCACGGCTCGTCTCAGCGGCCGACAAGCTGCACAACGCCAGGGCGATTCTCGCCGATTACCGGGTTGTGGGCGAAGCCCTCTGGGAGCGATTCAATGCGGACCGCGACGGGGTGCTGTGGTACTACCAGTCGCTCGTGGCGGCCCTCAAAGAGGGAGGCGCGACGCCGCTCATCGAGGAACTGGAACGGGTCGTAAACGAACTGACGGGGCTGGTAAAGCAGATAAGTGGGGTCGGGTCTTGCATTTCAACATGACTGACCAGTTACATTTGAAGCGTTGGTGACTGATGTTGAAATGCAAGACCCGACCCCACTTTTCCCCGACCCCACTTTTCCCGACCCCACTTTTCCGGTCACGGGACTGCGGAGGTGAACGGTCTTCCCAGGGCGGCCCGGATCGCGGCCTCCGCTCTCCGCACCACCTCCTCCGCGCCGAGGGCCCCGGGCTCGATGGGGGCAAGGACGGTGAACCGGACCCTGGCCCCGAAGGCCATGGGGTAGAGGCCCCTTTTCGTCAGCTCGTACGTGCCGTCGATGGCCACCGGGACGACGACCGCGGACGGGGCGGCCTTCAGGAGGGCATCGATGCCCGCGGGCAGGAAGGGCTGCAGGTTGCCGTCCCTGGTCCTGGTGCCCTCGGGGAAGATGACGACGGCATGCCTGTTCTCCTCGATGGATCTTCCCAGCTTGGCGATCTCCCGGACCGACTGCAGGGGCTTGGTGCGGTCGATCAGCGCCGACCCGCCGTGCCGCAGGTTGTACGAGACGCTCGGGATGCCCTTCCCCAGCTCGATCTTCGCGATGAACTTCGGGTGGTGCGCGCGGAACCCCCAGAGGAGGGGCGGGATGTCGAACAGGCTCTGATGGTTCGCAACGACGATGAGGGGCCTGCCCCGGGGAACCCGCCCGGCCCCCCGGAAGGAGATGTCCGTCCCCAGGATGAGCAGGCCCCGGATGATCAGGTAATTCAGGATGTCAACCGATTTCTTGTGCGCGCCGTACCCGCCCAGGCGCCTGCAGAGCACCTGCACGGGGTGGAACAGGACGAGCAGAAGCCCGAAGTAAAGAAGGTAGACGGGCGTCAGCAGGCAGGCGAGCATCGATGGTAAGGGCTTGTTCATGGGTTGTCCGGCGCAGGGGAATCGGGATGGAAGTATACGGGGAAGGCGCCGGCCCGTCAATCGCGGCGAAACGGGAAGGATGGGCCGGGGCGCATTGCAATTTGCCGTTCAGGGGTGTAGACTCCGGCGTGTGACGTCCCTGTGACGAAATGGCGTGAGACGAGGGGGTACGCAGGCGTGGCCGTTGACTTCATGGACATCGCGGGACAGGCGGAGACGGCGGACAAGGTGCAGGAGATGCTCGCGCTGCAGAGCTCCATCCTCGACGCGCTCCCGATCGCGGTGATGGGCATGCAGGAGCGACGCATCGTCCTGGCCAACCATGCCGTGGAAGACGTCTTCGGGTGGACCCCGGAGGAACTGATCGGCCGGAGCAGCCGGGTCCTGTACCGAAGCGAGGAGGACGATGCGAGAATCGCGAAGACGGTCTACGGCGCACTGAGGCGTCAGCGGACCTGCAGGCTGGAGTTCCCCTGCCGGCGCAAGGGCGGCAAGAACATCGTCTGCCTGGTGAGCGTGGCCAGGGTCGGCGAGGACCTGCAGGACCGGAGGATCATCGCCACCTACACGGACATCACGGAGCAGAAGCGCACCGAGCAGGCCCTCGAGGAGAGCGAGCGGACGCTGAGGGCCCTCCTCCGGCTGTACCGGAAACCCGGCGAGACGGCCTAGGCGGGCGCCGGGGAGAATGCTACGGGCCGGTTGCAACGACAGGCTGCCCCGGTTTTTGGCGAGGAGTGCATGATGAGAAAAGATCTCATGGACAGGACCACCGGCAAGGAAGTCGCAAAATCGCCCCGGCGCGAGGCGGAAGTCCTCGAGCCCGAGCGGCGGACGTCCCCCTTCATTCAGTTTCACTACTCGTACAGGGAGATCTCTTCCGTCAACGGCAGGACCCGCATCCGTGCGAAGGAGAAGCGGTTTGCCGACGGCAAGCTGGAATCGGAGGCGTTCGAGGGCACCCTCGACGGGCACGTCTACGCAAACATGGTTGCCGGCATGCAGAGGCAGTTCCTGGGCCGAATGGAAACGCTGATGAAATCCTTTTCGATGTTTCTCCCCTTCGGTCCCCGGGACCGTCGCAAGTGACGGGCCGCGGGTGTGACCCTCCGGCCCCTGCCGCGCATGATCGCTCGAGAGATCACCGCCAGGTCCATCCTCTCCAGATCCCGGGTCCATGATTACGCCGTGAACCCCTACGTGCGGCGCGGCCCCCGCTGCCGTGTTGCACCGGATGCGTGGCGGACATCAAGCAAGGGCCCATGGGAAAAACGTCTCGCACGCTCGAGCAGAGAGGGGTCCAGCCGGATCCTCGTGCTGCGCGGGGTGCGACACAAGCAGCCGCCCCCGGCCGCGCCCGCCCGCCGGTGCGTGACGCCTTTCTTCCGCCCCGCAGTCCGGGCGATGCCCCTGCGCCCGGAAAAAAACAGGCAGGCCGTTTCGCCTGCCTGTCGGAGAGCCCCTGCCCCGTTGTTTCTACGATTCGATGTTGGCGCTGACCACGGAGGCCATCTGCATCATGTCGATCGTCTGCCCCTCCTTGAGCCCGGAGAGGTCGACGACCTTGCCCGACTTGGTCTTCACGCGGGTGTTGTTGAAGATCCTGATCAGCTTCGCGTCGGCGACGATGTACTTTCCCGCGTTCTCCGGCTTGCCGTCGACGGTGCTCGTCTGCAGCCCGTTGGCCTTGATGTAGTCCCAGAGCCTCTTGGTGATCTCGGTGCGGGGAAGGGCGGCGGCGCCCAGGAAGGCCGCCAGGTCGGCCTTCAGTCTCACCGGTTTGTTCAGTCCCTTGTCCTCAGCCATGTTTGTGCCTCCGTTTTTCAAAGGGTTCGTTTCGTTCGGTCCGATATGGGGGCAAGTATACGGCCTTGCGGCCTGCATGTCCAGCCCCGGTTGAGGCGCCGCCGCGTGCAGGTCCCGCCGGCCCCGCTGCCCGTCTTCGGGCACGGAAGTTGAATGATGCATTCAGCGGGGCGTGCCGCCCTGCGGAAACGCCCGAATGCCTGTGAGAGCCCCCGCGGACGGGGGACAAGGAGAGCGCAGATGGTGAAAAGGATTATCCTGGTGTTGGCGGCTGCGGTGATCGGGTGGGCGGTGTCCGCCCCGCCCGCCGCGGCGAAGATGTATCTCGTCACGATCCCGGACGTGAGAAACACGCCCAAGGCGGAGGCGGAAAAAGTCCTCAGGGCCAAGGGCTTCCAGGTCGCCTTCGTCGACGGCCCGGCCCGGATGTCCACACAGATCGGCAAGGTGATCGACCAGAAACCGGCCGGCGGGGGGTACTTCTACGCCGAGATCCCGAAGACGCTGCTCGTGACTCTGACCATAGCGACCCAGGGGTCCTTCGTGCCCATGGTCCTGCTGATGAAGGAGGCCGAAGCCGCCGCCGCGGTGAGGAAGGCGGGCTACGCCCCGAAGGTCGAGTACGTACCGGAGGACAACGCGGCGATGATCGGGAAGGTCAAGGGCACCGTCCCGGCCCCGCACCTGCAGCTGGCCCCGGGCGGGACGGTGACCCTGCAGGTGGGCTCGGCGGCCCACGCCATGCCGAACTACATCGGCCACTCCGTGCAGGGGGCCAGGCAGAGCATCGATCAGCTCAACAGCGTCAAGCCCATGGGCTTGAAAACCACGGTGGTGCAGGGCAAAACCACGACGGTTGCGCAGGACGACCAGAAGATCTACGAGCAGTCGCCCCCGGCGGGCACGACGCTGAAGGCAGGTACCGAGATCAGGCTCACGGCGTACAGGTACGTGGCGCCCCCGCCCGCCGCCGGTCCCGCGGTGACGATGCCGAACCTCGTGGGCAAGTCCGAGAAGGAGGCCGTGGAGGCCCTTCAGAGGGCGGGACTGAAGGTCACCGTCCGGTACTTCTCGAACCCGCGGCTCCGCGCCCCCGGGCGCGTCCTCGCGCAGTCCGTGGCAGCGGGCACGCAGACGGCGGGCCCCGTCGTCCTGACCGTCGGGGGGAGGTAGGGCGCGGCCGGCTCCGGGGTCGACCGGGTGCGTCGGCAAAACCGTTGCGTGCCGCTTATGCCGCTTGACAAAGCCGCTTCGCTCCGATAACGATTGGAATGAATGCATCATGCAGACGGTTGCACCGAGGGGGAGACCCATGAAACGCAGCAGCGATGTCCGCGCAGATTGCTCCATGCTGATTCCCGAGCTGAAAGCCGCGGTGCCGCCCGAGGGCTCCTACGACAGCGTCTACGTCGTGCAGAACGGGAAGTTCCGGTTCGTCAACCCCCAGTTTGCGGCGGCGGGCGGGTTCACGGAAAAGGAGATGCTCGGGATGGAGTCGGCCCGCATCATCCACCCGGACGACCGAAAGGAGGCCCGGGAAAACGCCGTGAAGATGCTCCACGGGGAGAGCACCCTGCCCTACACGTTCCGGATCATCGCGAAGGACGGCTCGGTGAAGTGGATCCAGGAGACCGTGCACCCGATCACCTACAAGGGCAAGCGGGCCGTGCTGGGCCACTCCATGGACGTCACGGCGCACCGGGAGGCCATGGAAAAGCTCCGGGATCTCCAGGCGCTCCAGAACTCCATCCTCGACGCCCTGCCCATCGCGGTGCTCGGAATGCAGGACCGGCGCATCATGCTCGCCAACAACGCCGTGGAGGCCGTCTTCGGGTGGAAGCCCGAGGAGCTGATCGGCCGCAACTCCCGGCTGCTGTACCGAAACGACAAGGACTACCAGGAGATCGGCCGGAGCGTCTACAAGGCCCTGCAGAGAAAGCGGACCCACACCCTGGAGTTCCCCTGCCGCCGCAAGGACGGCGAGAACATCATCTGCCTGCTGAGCGTGGCGCGGATCGGCGAGTACCTGAAGGACCGCCGGATTATCGCGACCTACGAGGACATCACGGAGCGCAAGCGCGCCGAGCAGGCCCTCGAGGAGAGCGAGAGGACGCTCAAGGAACTCCTCAAGAGCTACCAGAAGAGGGGCTGACGGGGCCCCGGGCTCCCGGCGCCCGATCGGCCCGGGGATCGCCGCCTTCCGGCACCGGGCTTGCATGGATATGCGGGACCAGATTCAAAGGAGGTATTCATGAAGGTATACGTCAACGTGCTGGCGATCCTGCTGACCCTCGGCATCCTGTCCCTCCCGTTCGCCGATGCATCGGCGCAGGTCGCCCCCCAGGCTCCCGCGGCGGTCAAGGGGATCCCCAAGACCCCGCCCGTGGTAGACAACCCGCTCATCCAGTCCTTCAACATCACCCCGGCAGTGGTCCTTCAGGGGGACCCCGTCACCGCCAGCTGGCACGTCGTCCGCGGCCCCGGAGGAAGCCCTGTCGCCTCGGCGGTCCTCACCGTGAACGGAGCCACGTGGGCCGGCAGCGGCGCCGAGGTCTACAACAGTGCTCCCCGCGCGTTCCCCTGGGCCGGTGAGAAGACGTTCACGCTGACCGTGCGCAACGCGGCGGGCAAGACGGTGACCCAGACCCGGACGGTCCGCGGCGTTTCCCTGGTCGAGGCCCTGAGCAAGGTCAACATCACGAACATGGAAGCCAATCCCCAGCGGTTCAGCGCCGGCCAGCCGATCGACTTCCAGGTCATGATCAGCAACATGAACTCGGGGCTCGTCCTGAAGCCCGTGAATCTCTTCGTCACCCAGGGCTCCCGGGTGGTGGGCAACAGGACCAATCTCAACCTCGCCCCCGGCAATCAGGTGATCACCCTGCAGGACAGCGGTTTCACGGCGACGGGCGGGGTCTACACGGTGGACCTCGAGTTCAAGGGGCAGCACAAGATGCGCAGGTTCACGACCAAGCAGGTGCCGATGTACACGCTCGACCCGATACCCAATCAGTGATGCCGCAGACGCCGATGCGGCTTGCGGTTCGAGAGGCGCTGTGAACGAAAAGACGGGGACAGGCCCCGGGTGGGTCTGTCCCCGTCTTTCTATGCACCATAAGGCTCTCTAACTCCGGGCCGCTTTCGGGGTTCGCTTCGCCCTGGCCGGCGCGGCTTTCTTCTTCGCCTTTCCGGCCCCGCCCGCCTTCTTCACCATCGGCACGTCGCAGCAGACAAGCCCGCAGGCATCGCAGGCGCAGGCCTCCTCGATCGTGACGGCCATGCCGCACACCTCACACGCGTAAAGATCCCCCGCTTTCGCTCGTACCATGTCGCAAACCTCCTCGCATCGTCCAATGGTTTGATCGGTTGAACCCGGCCCGTCCGCCCCGTCATGCAGGGGCCCCGAGCCATTCCGCGTATTATTATTGTCGCTTGAAAGGAAAATGGCAAGGGTCGAATGCCCGTTTTGGGGGGACAGTTCCCTTTTTTCAGCCGGCGGGGCTCAGGGAGAACTGGATCTCCACGCGGCGGTTCTTCATCCGGTTCTCTTCGCTGTCGTTGGCCAGGAGGGGACGGTCTTCCCCGAAGCCCCGGATGGAGAGCCGCGAGGGCTCGATTCCCCTGCCCGCGAGGGCCCGCGCGACGCGGGTGGCCCGGTCGACGGAGAGCTCCCAGTTGGAGGCGTATCGCCGCCCGTGGACGGGGCGGTCGTCCGTGTGGCCGTGGATCGCGACCGCCAGGGCGGGGCGGCTCAGGATGACGGAGGCCACCTGCTCGAGCAGGGGATCGGCCTCGCCCCTCACCTCGGCCTGCCCGGAGTCGAACAGGATGCGCTCGGGGAGGGTCAGGACGATCTGCGTGGCGCGCCTCTCCACCGTCACGTCCCGGCCCGCGGCGGCGATCAGATCCCTCTCCAGGGCGTCGGTGTCCTGCGGCGCCTGACGCAGGGGCGCCGCGACGGGGGCGGGAGGGGCCGCAGCGGTCTCTTTCTGCTTCTGGAGGCTCAACCCGAAGAGCAGCACGAAGCAGACCATGAGCAGCATGAAGACGTCCGTGAGCGTCAGCAGCCAGATCTCGTTGCCCGCGTCGGCCGACGCGGGGTGCTTGCGGACGCGCGGAGCGCCGGCCGCCCTCTTCAGCGGCAGGCGCTCGACGGCCTCGTCGCCCGCGGTACGGATGGGGGTCGCGTTCGGCATCGTTCTCACTCGGCACGCTCAGGGGCGGTCACCAGCGCCAGGCCGGCCCGGCGGGGCGCCCCCTCGGGGAGGCCCAGGCTCGCCGAGAGGGTCTCGAGCTTGTAGCGGATCGCGCGCGGGTGTTCCTGGTCGCAGAGGTCGAGGATCCCCTCCTGGATGATTTCCATCTGCAGCTCGTTGAGGTCCATGTACTCCCGGAGCTTGTTGGAGAGGGGTACGAAGCAGACGTTGGCGAGCACGACGCCGTAGAAGGTGCTCAGGAGCGCCACGGCCATGTGCCCGATCAGGTTCTGGGGGTCGCTGATGTGCCCGAAGATGCGGATGAGGCTGATGATGGTCCCGGCCAGCCCCAGGGCGGGGGCCAGGCGGGCCATGGTGTGGAGGATCTTGTGGGCGGCCTCGCAGCGGTTGTGCGTGCAGAGGGCCTCCTTGAGCAGGATCTGCTCGATCCTGTCCCGCGAGCAGTGGTAGGCGATGAGCTCCACGCCCGTCTTCAGCAGGCCGGGCGGAAGGCCCGCCGCCGCCTGCTCGAGGGGCCGGATGCCTCGGCTGCGGTAGATGTGCGCCAGGCGGACGATGCCCTCGATCGCGGCGTTCATCTCCTCGCGGGCCGTGAAGGACTTCCGGACGAGCCGGGCCGTCCAGGCGAGCTTCGTCAGGGGGCACGCGATCAGGGTGGCCGAGAGGGTCCCTCCCAGCACGACGAGCAGGGCAAAGAGGTTGGAGGCGAGCCCCATCTCCCGGACCTCGAGGTTGAAGGTGACGGCGAAGATGATCGTCAGCAGGGCGAGCGAACAGGCGGCTTGTCGGATCATGGGAAGGCTCCTTTTGCGTTCTTGCGTCGAACCCCGGAAAACGCACGACGCGTGCCAAGGGGTCCCGGGGGGCGGGGATTTTTTCAAGAGCTTGAAATGCCTCCGGTTTTTCTTTCCGGGTCCCCGGGCTGCGGCTGCGGGCGGTCCCTTTCGGCCCCCGGGCGGGAAATTTTTTCCCCTGCCGTCGTCCCCGGCGGTGAATCGACCTCGACGGCAGCCTGTCAACGGGATCCGGGCCGGGGCGTTTGAACCGGTGGGATTTTCAGCGGCGAAGGCCGGCACTGCCCCTGGAATATGGGAGTGGCGATCGCCGGCGAATCGGTGTAGGATGTTTCCCCGCGGGGCCCGGGAGGGTCCCCGACGGATCGATGAAGGCACAGTCCGAGAGGCAGACATGAAACTCAACGGCACGTGGCAGCGGGCACTGATAGGGCTCCTGGTCGTCCTGACGGCCGTCCCGGCCCCGATCTTCGCACAGAACAACATCCCTGTCTTCCGGCAGGAGGAGCTCGACCAGATGCTGGCGCCCATCGCGCTGTATCCCGATTCGCTCCTGGCGCAGATCCTCATGGCGGCGACGTACCCGCTGGAGGTCGTGCAGGCGGACCGGTGGGTCCGGGCCAACAAGCACCTGTCGCCCGAGGCGCGCAACGACGCCCTGGACCGGCAGAGCTGGGACCCCAGCGTCAAGGCCCTGGTCCCCTTTCCCGACGTGCTGGCCATGATGAGCGAGAAGCTCGAATGGACCCAGCGGGTGGGCGATGCCTTCCTGGCCCAGGAGGCGGACGTGATGGCCACGATCCAGGAGCTGCGGGCCAAGGCCTACGCGGCGGGCAACCTGCGGACCACCAACGAGCAGCTCGTGAAGCGGGAAGACACGATCATCGTCATCGAGCCGGCCAACCCCCAGGTGGTCTACGTCCCCGTGTACAGCCCGACGGTGGTCTACGGCCCCTGGTGGTACCCGGCCTACCCCCCCTACGTCGTCTACCCGTACCGGTACTACGCGCCCGGCGCGGTGATCGCCACGGGCGTCATCGTGTTCGGCACCGCCGTCGCCGTGGCCGTCGCCTGGAATCACTGGTGGGGCTACTGGGACTGGAGACACCGGAACGTCTACGTCAACGTGAACCGGACGGTCAACATCCACAAGACGACCGTGATCCACACGCGGCAGATCCAGACGACCGCCTGGCGCCATGACCCCGTGCACCGCAAGGGGGTGGCGTACCGCGACCCCCGCACGCGCGAGAAGTTCGCGCCGGCGAGCCGCCAGGCCATAGACAGCCGGCGCGACTACCGGGGCTACGATCAGCGAGGCCCGGCCCGCCCCGACGCGCCGGCCGTTGCGCGGCCCGCACCCGGCAAGCCGCAGGCCCCGGCCGTGGTGAAAGCCTCGCCGGACACGCGGCCCGGCGCGGTCCAGCACCCTCCCGCACAGGAGCGGCGGACCCCCGCCGTCGCGCAGCCGGCACCGGAACGGAAGCAGGCCCCGGCCGTGGCGCAGCCGCAAGGACCGACTCGACAGGCACCGCACGTCACGCGGCCCGCGGCGCCGAACAAGGTCTACAGGGTGGAGCAGGGCAGCAAGGTTCGCCGGGAGAGCGCCCGCGGGCGCGAGAGCCTCTCGTTGCCGCGGGAAAGCCAGGGCCAGGCGCCCGGGGCCTCCCAGGGAGGTCAGCGGCCCGCCCCGGCCGAGAAGGGCGCGCCCGCCCAGAGGGGCGGGGGCCCGAGGCAGGACGGGGGCGGCCCCGGCCGAAGGTAGGGTAGGGACGCGACGGGAAATCGTCGGTCGATCGCAACGGACACGCTCTTTTCGATGGAGGACCCTCATGGTTTCAACCTGGAGTCACGGCGGAACGAGGCCGGCGCCCCGGTTCGTCCTTGCCGCCCTCGCTGCCGTCCTGATCGTGATCGGCGGGGCCGAGGCCCAAGCGGCCGCCCCGCAGCAAAAGACCTTCAAATCGCCCGAGGCGGCCGTCAAGGCCCTGGTCGACGCCGCGGGGGCACAGGATGTCAAGGCGCTGGCGGCCCTCTTCGGGCCCGGCTCGGAGGACCTCGTCTCGTCGGGGGACGACGCGGCCGACGCCCGCGACCGCTCCCTGTTCGTCAAGGCCTACGGCGAGGCGCACCGGCTGGAAAGGACCGGCTACGGGAGGCGGATCCTCATCATCGGCAAGGACGACTGGCCCATGCCGGTGCCGATCGTGAAGACGGGAACGCGGTGGCGCTTCCTCACCGACGAGGGCCGGCAGGAGATCCTCAGCCGCCGTGTGGGCGAGAATGAGCTCGGCGCGATCCAGACCTGCCTGGCCATCGCCGACGCCCAGAGGGAGTACGCCGTTATGGACCGCGACGGCGACAAGCTCCTGGAGTACGCCCAGAAGTTCGAAAGCGACGAGGGCAAGCGCGACGGCCTGTACTGGAAGGCGGCGCCCGGCGAACCCCTGAGCCCGCTGGGGCCGCTCGTGGCCCGCGCGACGGCAGAGGGGTACAAGAACCCCGAGCAGATGTCCCCCTACCACGGCTACTACTTCAAGATCCTCACGGCCCAGGGCGAGAACGCCGACGGCGGGGCCTACAGCTACATCGTCAACGGCAGCATGATCGGCGGGTTCGCCGTCGCGGCCTGGCCGGCCCTGTACCGGTCCTCGGGCGTGAAGACCTTCATCGTGAACCACGAGGGCACGGTTTACGAGAAAGACCTGGGTCCCGAGACGGCCCGGATCGCCGCGGCCATGACCGTCTTTGACCCGGACAAGACCTGGAAAAAGGTCGAGGTCAAGTAGCGGTCCCCGGGAGGGGGTCATTCCGGATCATGCGTGATAGCAACCGATTCGGGCACGGGGCGTGCCGAGGAAGGGTGAAAGGGATCCTGCCGGCGATTCTCCTATGGGCCGTCGTGGTTTCTTGCGGCCCGATGGTGTCGCCCCCGGAACCGCGGGCCGGGGGGGGCGCGCTCCGCGCAGACCCGGTCGCGGCCGACGGGACGTCCCCGTCGGTCCTGCCCGCGAAGGGTGTCCGGCTGGCGCAGTCCTCCAGGCCGGGCGCTGCGCAGGGAAGCGGCGAGACCTGGACGCGCAGGGAGGAGCG
>MVQS01000182.1 GCA_002067855.1 Syntrophaceae bacterium PtaB.Bin038 | reverse complement strand
ATCCCCTATTCTCCACCTAATATTGAGCCGCCGTTAGGCGGCTCTTTTCTATGGTGGAGAATAGGGGATTCGAACTTCTGCCCAACTCCTGTCTTGAAATCCGGGTTCATTACGTTCGCTTCGCCGATCGCGCTCCGGCCAGGAAGGCGGCAAGTTCGGAGCGGGAGGGCATGGCGAGCTGAGCGCCGGACCGGGTGACGGCAAGGGCGCCCACGGCGCAGGCTTGGCGGAGGGCTTCGGCCTCCGGGTGCCCCGCGAGGAGGGCGACCGCAAACCCCGCGTTGAAGGCGTCCCCTGCGGCTGTGGTGTCGACGACTGTCACCTGGAAGGAGGGACAGTGGAGCGGATCAGCCTTCGGTTTGAGGAGCCATGCTCCCGAGGCCCCCGCCTTGATCAGGGCGGCTCCGGCGCCCTTTTCAAGGAGGATACGGGCTGCCGCCTCGGCGCTGGCCGCGTCCTCCGGGCGGATTCCGGTGAGGATCTCCGTCTCCGTTTCGTTGGGCGTGATGTAGTCTGCAAGCTCGAAGGCCTCGGACGGAAGTTCGCGCGCCGGGGCCGGATCGAGCATGGTTAGGCAGCCGGCGGCCCGGGCCAGCCTGAGCGCTTCGAGGGTGCCCTCAAGGGGGGTCTCGAGCTGGACAAGGAGGATGCCTGAGGCGGCTATCCGGTCCCTGTGCCTCCGCGCGAACGCGGCGTCGGCCAGGGCGTTGGCGCCGGCCGCTATCACGATTAGGTTCTGGCCGCTTGAATCCGTTTCCACAAGGGCGGTGCCGGTCACCGCCCCGGCGACCTCTTCAAGCCCTCCGCAGTCGAGTCCGACGGCCTCAAGTTCGGCTCGCCGGTCCCGTCCGAAGGCGTCTCGGCCGACTCGAGCGAGGATGCTCGTCGTGATGCCGAGCCTGGCGAGGGCGAAGGCCTGGTTGGCTCCCTTGCCGCCGCCTGAAACCTCGAGCTTCAGCGCGGCGATGGTCTCTCCCGCCGCGGGAAAGCGCGGCAGGGAAGCGTGGATATCGGTGTTGACGCTCCCGAAGACGCAAGCTGTTCTCCTCTTCATATCGCCTCATCCTTCCCGCTCCCTGTCTCGGATTCGACCTTGCGGATCACGTCGATGACTGTCCCGTCCCGCCATTCTACCACCGCCACCACGCGCTCATCAAAGCGCGGGTCTTCGGGCACCCCGGTGATGTCCCGGGCGGCGCGCATGAGGTCCTGGATCGGTTTGACGGGAAGGCCGGCCCGAATCGCCCGCTCAAGGAGATCGGGCCTCCGCGGATTGACGGCTATGCCCCGCTCGGTCACAAGGACGTCCACGACCTCGCCCGGGCAGGAAACGGTAGTCACGCGTTCGCGAATGATGGGAATGCGCCGTCTGAAGCTGGGGGCGGTGACTATGCAGCAGCGAGCCGAGGCCGCCGCGTCCTGGTGTCCGCCGATTCCATGGAGGAGGCGACCGTCTGAATGGGTGTTCACGTTCACGTTGAAGTCGAGGTCTATCTCCGTGGCGCCAAGGACGGCCAGGTCCAGCATCGAGGCGGCGCAGCCCCTGCCCTGGGGGCCGTAGGAGTCGAAGGGATTGGATTCGATGTGGCGCGGATGTTCGCTTAGGGATCGGACCGCCTCGAGGTCGAAGCTCTGGAGGTCGACGATGGAGCCGAGGAGCCCCTCCTTGAGGAGGTTCACGAGGACTCCGGTCGCACCGCCGTGGGCAAAGGAAGCCCGGATACCTCGTTTTCGCATCCGCTCCGCCAGGCGCGCGACGACGGCCAGGGAGATCCCTCCCGCCCCCGCTTGGAAGGCGAAGCCCTCCCGAAGGATGCCGACCTCCTCCACGATGGAGGCGGTCATCTCCGCGATGAGGAGCTGTACGGGGCTTCGAGTCAGCCGGGTTGTTCCCGAGGCGATTCGGCTCGGCTCGCCTATCGAATCGACCAGGAGGACGAAGTCCACGTCGCCCCCGGCGATGGAGCGCGGCGCGCAGGGGTAGGGCACGAGGTGATCCGTGACGACGACGACCTGCCTGGCATGGATGGAGTCGGGAAGGGCATAGCCCAGGGGGCCGCAGGCCGAGGGACCTTCCCTGCCGTTGGCGTTCCCGAATGAGTCGGCCGCGGGAGCCGCGATGATGGCGAGGTCGATGGGCAGCTCTCCCCGTTCGACGGCCCGGGCACGGCCGCCATGGGAACGGAGCACGGCCGTCCCGCGCATCGCCCCCCGGGTGCAGGCCGCGCCGAGGGAACCGTTCATCGAGCCCTCGATCCGCGCGATGACGCCGGATTCCACCAAAGGAACCAGGGGATCGTGGGTCGGGAAGAGGGCTGTAGGCGCGAGGACCAGGTCCCCGAAGCCGCGGGCGGCGATGCGCCCGACGGCCTCGTTGACGACGGCGTCCCCGTCCCTGAGATGGTGGTGGAAGGAGATCGTCATGCCGTTCCGAAGCTCGAGGCGGTCTAATAGCTCGTCCCAGGAACGGCAGAGTTTGTCCGGTGCGCCTCGGCGGCGGGCCGAATGATCACGCGCGCGGCCGCCTGGGAATGATGGGCCCCAGCGAGTCTCACGAGCGGTATCCGCCCGATCTGTTTCGGAGACGGTCATCCCACCAGGCCTACCGACTCCGGTCGTTCCGGGTACACTCATCGTGTCGGGTTGGGTGATAGTCATCGCGCCGACAGCGCCGAGATACGGCTTCAGCCGTTTCCCGTCTATCGTCTCGGGGAAGACCCTGCCCAGACTGTTGCTAAGGCTAGACATGCTACGCTCCGGCTGCGGCCAGGATACTCCGGGCCCTGGCGCGGAGGGGCTCGTCGATCATGAGGCCGCGAAGAGTCGAGGCGCCTCGGCCTTCGTTCGCCGCGGCGGCGAGGGCATCGATGACCTCCCGGGCCCAGGCGACCTCCTCTTCCGTCGGGGAAAAGACCCTGTTCACTATGGCGATATGGCTAGGATGGATGAGGCTCTTTCCCGAGAAACCTAGGGCTCGGGCCCGTTGCGCGCTCTCGAGCAGCCCCGTTTCGTCGTCCACTTTCGAATAGACTGAATCCAGCGCCTCTACGCCCGCGGCGCGAGCCGCTATGACGAGGAGGCACCTCGGGACAGCCAGCTCCTCTTCCGCGGCTCCGCGGGTAAGGCCTAGTTCCGCTCGGAAGTCCTCCGCTCCGAAGCCCAGAGCGACAACGCGGCTTGAAGCAGCTGCTATGCTCGCCGCCGCGTTGAGTCCACGCGCCGTCTCGATGATGGGCTGGAACAGGATGGACCCGGGGACGAGGCCCGCGCTTCGCTCGAGTTTTCTCACCGCATCGTCCCATTCCCGGATCTGGTCGGCGCTCTCGCATTTCGGGAGAACCAGGGCTTGGGGCGCCTCCGGCACAACGGCCTCGAGGTCGGCTTCTCCCCACGGGGATCCAAGCGGATTGACCCGGACCGCGATCTCGGAGCCGCCCAGCAAGTCCCTTCGCTCGGAGAGGAGTCGGGCTACCAGCATGCGAGCCTCGGCCTTGCGGCCGGATTCGACGGAATCCTCAAGGTCGAGCAGGATACAGTCCGCGCCGAACAGGCCCGCATTGGTGTGGAGATCAGGCTGGTTGCCCGGGAGATAGAGGCGGCTTCGCCGTGGTCTTGCCCTATCCGGTGTTCCGGTGCCGAGGTGTCGAGTCGCCTGCGCCGACAACGGCTTTATCCTCTCATATCCCGCGGCGCTGAGGGCTGCTTCTACCCTCGCCGCGATCACGTAGTCCAGGGCGCCCTCGTCCCGAACTGCGAGTGTCCCTCGGAGTCCTTCCGATCCCGCATACTCGCGTCCCTCGTCTGCCGGGCCAGGCCCGGCTTCGCTCGGACGTGGGGTGAACTCGGCCGCCACACGCCTCGCTGTCTCCAGTATGGATCTAAGGAACAGGCTTCCATTGGACGATGCAACCTCGACGGCCAGGGGAGACGGTCCAAAGCGATACCTCACTAGGCAGTCTCCCTTGGCGGCCGTCCCCGCGCAAAACTCCGGTCTCAGCATTCTTCCACCTCAAAGGGACCGTAGAGAGCGCGGCTCGGGCTGAGCGCGCCGCATGCGATCATGCCGAAGCCATGCCGGGAGTCTCTGCAGGAGAGGAGGGGCTTCCCGTCGATCGAGAGGAGTAGCTCCTCGCCTATCGCGGAGAATGCGAGCTCATACTCGCGGTCGGCCTCCCAAGGGAAGTCCGCCGTCGCAAGCCTCTCTACGCCGAAGTCGCGACGGATGATGGCGATTCTGTTCGGGCCGTCGAAACCTGCCAGGTAGCTCCTCATGGCGCCCGCCGCCCGCGCTCCCACAAGGTGGCTTGTCCCGGCCAGGGGCCGCACCTGGGCGCTGACGCGCTGGTCGCGGACCGCGTGCCCTCCCGTGTAGGAGAGGGCCGGTTCGGCCGTCATGAGATGCATGCGCCCGTCCTGAAGGGTCCATCGTCCGCCGTCGTGGGAAAATGGCGTGACCGATCCGAACTCGAAGGCCTGGCGGGCGAAATCGATCCGGTAGCGGGCGGGTCCGCTTATCGAAAAGGAGCGGATGAGAAGGCGGCCGGAGTCCCGCTTTCCCGCCCCGGTCCAGCCCACCAGGATAAGACCCACCTCGTCCACCTGTGAACCTTCCGTATCGGGGATGGTGAACTCAAGGACACGCTCCTCCCCGACCTTGGGGAAGGTCATTGTTGTCGTCTCTATCTCGCGTCCCGAGTGACTGTCCCTCACGTAACCGGCCACGCCGATCGTGTCGCCCTCCCAGCTTTCCCGTGTAAAGGCGATCCTGACCTTCTGGCCCGTGCGTGCGAGAGGGGAGAAAACGGGGCTGTAGCGCTCGTCGTCGAAGTCGGCCCGGCGGTAGAAGGGTTTCCAGAAGAGCTTGCCGCGCTCCTCGCGGAGCACGCGTTCAAAACGGAACTCCAGCAGGCCCTTCATCGGATCCGCCGGATCACGCCGCGCGGCCACCGCGAAGGGCACTGGATCGGAGACGCGGAATCCATGAGTCGAACCGGGCAGGCTGAAATCGAAGTGCAGGGCCCGCTCGCCGTCGCCGCGCTCGAGCCCTTCCCGGATCGACCGTGGCGGGGTCTCTCCCGCGAGCCTGTAGCCGATGGAGGCCAGGACCCGCGAGAAGGTCGGGAGGTCCAATATGTTGAGGCTGCCGGGAAGACCGGAGAGCACGATGGAGTCGTTGATCGGGGCGCGGTATTTCGCCGGTATGGAGTCGAGGCCTCCGAGGACACCGGCGATGGTGCCGACATTTCCGGCATTGCAGTCCGTGTCCCAGCCGCACATGGCGGCTATCTCCACGGTCCGGGAGAAGTCTCCTCCGCCGTAAGCCAGGGACAGGACGCAGACTCCAGCGTTCGGGATCATGTGGCAGAGTCCCGGGTAGCGGTCGTAGCCCCACTCGGCTATGAGATACTCCATGCAGGGGCGCCATTCTGCGGGACGCTTGTCGTGGAAATCGAGGACAGCGAGGGCGACCTTGCGGTAGAGAGACTCGGCGCCGAGCTCGGCCAATCCAGCCTCGATCACCGTGCGCATCCTGGCCGACTTTTCCTCGGGCTTGAGCGCGGCCACGGAGCCTCCACCGAAGGCCGCCGCTATGCATGCCGCGATGAAGCGGGCGCCTTCGATGCCTTCTCCGTCATGGGAGACGCTTGCGGCCCTCGCCGCGTAGTCAGCGGCCTTTTTGGGATTGCAGGGCCATACGAGGCCCCAGGTGTCCACAAAGATCTGCCCGCCGATCTGCTCGGCAACTGTCGCTCCGTTGCGCTGCTTGGAACCCGACTCAGGGGCGGGGATGCCCGCCTTGAGGTTGAGGTAGGCCGTATGCTCGGTACTGACCCCATAGCCGCCCCACCAGAACATGCCTCGCCCCTCGCGAGAGAAATCCAGCCAGGCTTTCCCGACGTCCTCGGGGCTGAGCGGCTTGGCGGGATCGCCTTCTATGAGGGGGCGGATGAAGTAGACAGGTCCGTTGGCGTCGTCGTCCGCCGCGAAGTTCCGGTATGGCTTCAGGTAGGAGCTCACCTCGCCGTAGATTTCGCGGATGCGATCGTAGGTCCAGATGGCGGGCTCGACCGGGGCGCCGAGCCTGATGCCGACGTTCTTTCCGATGAATCCGGCGTAGAGTCGTTCGAGATAATCCGAGGGTATGGGACTCATTGAAACTCCATCGCGGGGCTTGGGGACAGTCATCACAAGCTCGGGGACAGCCGCCCGGACAGCCACAAAACGGCTATCCGAGGGGCAATCGCTCGGCGGCCCCGCCCGGCGCCCAAGGCCCGGGCGGGGAATCCGTTCTGATGTCTACTTGAGGACGGTCTGGGCGTACTTGGTTATCTCGACGCCGCCGGCCTTGTTCCACTTCTCGACGAACTCGTCGAAGGCGGAGATAGGCTTTTTCCCCGTAACGATGTCCGCGCAGTACTCCTTGTACAGATTGACCATCTGGTCCCAGTTGGTCACATACTGCTCGGGGATGAGGAAATTACGGTCGGGCAGCATGTACCTCTTGGCCAGGGCGCCGGCGTCCAGGGCGGACTGGTTCATGATGGGCCGCGAGAGGGGCTTGTCGGGATTGAAGCCGTTGAGCGAGTCGCCGAACCAGCCTATGGGCCATTCGGTGTACTTGTCCGTGAGGACGTACCGCTTGCCGTCGTCGATGTAGTGGATGCCGGGGATGCCGAGCTTCGCGATCTTGAGGCCGGCGGGACTCCACATGAAATCCAGGACGGCGAAGGCTTCCTTCTTCACCTTGGAAGTGGAGGAGATTGCGAAGCCTCGGGTTTCCTTGGTGACATCGACGAAGGGAGTCAGCCCCTGGGCCTTGCCCTTGGCGGGAGGCAGGGCGATAATGTCGCTGCCCTGGGCCTTCTGCATCTTGTTCGCGTAGACGTCGATGGAACCGGGCGCGACGCCGGGGATCATCCCCGCCTTGCCTTCATAGAAGACCTGCTCCTTGGTGTCCCAGGCCTTGGTTAGGTACTCGGGATCCAAAAGGCCTTCTTTGTAGAGCTTGGCGTAGAACTCGAGCTTGGCCTTCTCGTTGGCCGAGACGCGGGAGTAGAACCACTTTCCGTCCGGACCCTTCATCCAGGTGGAGGTGTTCCCGAAGGCCGCGTCAAAGATGGCGTCCAGCTCCTCGACGCCGTTCGTCTTTCCGGTGATCGAGATGCCGAACTTGGCGCCCTTCTTGGCCACGAGGTCCTTGAAAAGCGCGTAGTAGGTGTCGACCGTAGGGTTGGCCTGGACGGCCTTGGCCGAGGGCAGGGACTCGAACCAGTCTTTCCGCATCACGGGAACGCGTACGCGGGGCGGGGCCAACCAGACTAGGTAGGGATAGCTCGCCAAGCGCTGCTTCGAGTGTTCGTCCATTAGGGTCTTTAGGTATTTCGAGTTGTTGACGTAGGGCGTGAGGTTCTCCAGGGCTCCCTGGGCCGCGATCTTGTCGTCGCCTCCCTGGAAGTAGATCAGGTCGGGGATGTCGCCCGACATGATCATGAGCCCTACTTTCTCCGCGTAGTTGCCCGCGGGCACCTTGATGATCTCAAGGTCGACTGGGGTTCCGGCCGCCGCCATGCCTTTCTCGATGAGCGCGATGAATGCCTCGGCGTTGGGATCAGCGTCCAGATCCTTGAGGACGAAGCGGACCTTGGGCTGGGCAGCGGCGCTGAACGCGGCTCCATAAACCAGGAGCGCCATAAGGACGACGATCAGGATTCTTCGCATCTTCACGATCTGCCTCCTTGCTATTCCTTCACTCCACCCTCCATGACCCCGCGGGTGTAGTAGCGCAGGATCAGGGGATAGAGCATGAGCACCGGAAGAATGGCCACGACGATGGTTCCGGCCTTGAGCGCGGCGTAGGAGAGCCGGGCCGCCTCGTCGTAGCTGTAGATGGTTCCCGCCCCGATGAGGGCGGATGTGTCGTCCAAGACGACAAACTGCCGCAGGATGAGTTGGAGCGGGTATTTCAAGGGGTCGGTGATGTAGACGCTGGCCCTGAAGTACTCGTTCCAGTGCATGACACCGTAGAAAAGCCCGAGGGTGGCCATGGCCGACTTGGAAAGTGGAAGCATGACGCGGCGGAAGACAGTCCAGTGCCCCGCCCCGTCGACCCGGGCCGCCTCCACCAGGGAAGGAGGCACTTCCTCGAAGAAGCGCATCAGGATGATGAGGTAGTAGACGTTCACGGCCTTGTAGAAGATGACGGACCAGAGGCTCCCCATGAGGCCGATCTTCTTCACCACGAGGTACTCAGGCACTATGCCCGGCTCGAAGACCATCACTACGATCACGAGGAGCATGAAAAAGCGCCTGCCGGGCAGGCTCGGCCGCGTGAGGGCGTAGGCCGCCATCGCCGTGACGATCAGGTTGATGGTCGTACCCGTCAGGGTGATGAAGACAGAGTTTAGGATGCTTCGGATGAAATACGGGTTGGCCGCCAGGATCTTGTACACGATGAGAGAAAAGCCCTTGGGAAGGACATCGAGGCCTCTGAGCTCCGAGACGCGCTTCGTGTCTGATAGGGAGAGGGCCACGATGTTGAGGAGGGGAACGAGGACGGCTGCGGAGATCCCTAGCAGCACAAGGACAATGGCTAAGCGGAGAAGTCGGTCGCCGAGGGGGGAGCGGATTCGGGTACCCATCACCAAAGCCCCTTTCCCGTCACGCGCTTGGCCATGCCGTGGGTCGAAAGGATCAGGACAAGGCCGATGACGCCCTTGAAGAGGCTCGCGGCTGTGGATAAGGAGTACTGCATATTTACAAGGCCGACACGGTAGACGAAGGTGTCGAGGATGTCCACCCTGGATATGACCGAATCGTTCATCATGTTGAAGACCTGATCAAAGCCGGCGTTCATGAAGAAACCCAGGTTGAGGATGAAGACGGTCACCATGGTCGGCACGAGTTCGGGCAGGGTGATGAAGCGCATTTTCTGTAGGGCGTTGGCACCGTCCATGTCGGCCGACTCGTAGAGGCTGGGGCTGATGCGTATGAGGGCCGCCAGGTAAATGATGGAGTCCCAGCCGATGCTCCTCCAGGTTTCGGAGGCGAAGAGGACCCAGCGGATGTGCTCCTTGCTCGTCATGTAGTCCAGGACCGGCAGGCCCAGAAAACGCCTGAGCTCGTTCGCCCCGCCGGCGGTCGGTGACAGAAAGGCGATCCACACGCCTGCGATGACCACCCAGGAGAGGAAGTGGGGAAGGTAGGCCACGGACTGCACGAATTTCCTGAGCACGGAGCTCCTGACCTCGTTCACCATCAGGGCGAACACGATGGGCAGGGGGAAGAAGAGGACGATCTTCATGGTGCTCAGGATCAGGGTGTTCGCTATGACCGTGGCGAAGCCCGGGGATGAAAAGAGGGTCCGGAAATGCTTAAGGCCGACAAAGGCGCTCTTTCCGAAGAGCCGGAAATCCTCGAAGGCTATCCGCATCCCCGCCATGGGCAGGATGTGGAAGAGGATGAAGTAGGCTAGTGCCGGGGCGAGAAGAACGTAGAGGAAGCCGTCCCTCCTGATGCGCGCGCCGAGGGCGGCCGTGCTCGCCATGGCTAGCGGGTCTCCAGGGCCAGGGAGACGAGGGCGCCGGCCAGGGCCAGCATGTCCTCCTCGGCGGCGAACTCGAGACAGACGCCCGCAGGCTTCCGCACCTGCTCGACCCAGGCGGCGGGGAAGGCCGAAAGGCCGTGGAGGGCTCCTGAGAGAGAGCAGACCAATCCCGCTATCGTATCCGCGTCGCGGCCGAAATTGGCGCTCCAAAGGAGGGCGCGCCGGGGATTCTCGCCCGTGAGCCTGAAAATCGCGTAGACCTGGGGGATGGCCTCCGGAGCGCTCGCGTGCTCGGGCGTCCAGAGGGCGGTGTGAAGCTCCTCGTAGGCCAGCTCGATGTCCGGCTTCGCCTCACAGATGGCCATGGCCCGATCCATCGCGTCCGCGAGCCAGGAGCCTTTCGGCATGCGGGCCCGCCCCGCTGCAATGATTTCGTCCGGGCTGCCGTCCGCCATGGCGACAGCCACGCTCGCGGCTATAGCCTCGGCGGCCCAGATGCCGTCCATGTCATGGCTGACCGAAGCGTCCAGGGCGGCGAGGCGCGCGGCCCCTTCCGGATCCCCAGCCCTCACTATCCCGTGGGGACTCGCCCTCATGGCCGCCCCGTCGTCCACGTTCATGATATTGTAACGTCCGGAGAAGGGCGGCTCGAGGCCTCGGGACAGATTGGCGAGGGCGCCGTAGAGAGGCCGTCCCGCGCGTTTCTTGGCTCCGCCCCGATCCAGGACGTAGCGTCGCCAGGCCGCAGCCACCGCATCGGCGCTCAGGGCGCCGCGGGTGTCCAGGAGAGCCTTGGCCGTGAGCACTCCGAACTCGGTGTCATCGGTGCTCTTGGCCTCGGGATAGAGATTGGTCACGATGCCGAACTTGGCCCGATGCTCCTGGCTTCTCCCGATGTCGCCCATCGCGTCACCGATGGCCAGCCCGACCAGGGCTCCCGCCGCCTTGCTCTCCAGCCGCCCGCGGTCCGCGAGGGCCTCGCTTCTCGTTCTCATTGATCGGCACGCCTTTCCGCCACGCTCTCTCGCGTGACGAGCTCTCCGGGGAAGAGACGTTTTTCAAAGGGACGCTCAGGATCGGCTATCCGGGCCAAAAGGAGCTCCGCGGCGGCCCGCCCGGTCTTCTCGCGCTGTTTCCGCACCGTGGTGAGCGCCGGTCGGCAGTGGGCGGCGGCGGGAATGTCGTCCAGACCGATGATGGAAAGATCCCGGCCCACGATGACGCCCGCCTCGCCCAGGGCCTCGATGGTCGCGATCGCGAGGACGTCGTTGCCGCAGAAGATCGAGTCGATGCGCCTTTGCCAGTCGGGCAGGGCCAGGATAGACCTGGCCAACTCGCGTCCCCCCTCCTCGGACAGCCGGATCTGGAACACGATGGCCGGATCGAGGGACAACCCCTTTTCGGCCAGGAAGTCGGCGTAGGCGCGGCGCCTGAGCGAGAGGAAACGCTCGCTGCCGTACTCGCTTGTCGCGATGGCAATCCGCCTATGGCCCGTAGCCCAGAGGTAGTCCAGGGCCCTGCGGGTCGCAGCCAGGGTATCCGTTCCCACCGTGTCGAGGCACGGATTTTCGCTCCGTTCCCCAAGGAGGACGGTGGGGATCCGCATCGACCGGATCGCCTCAAGGTCGTTGGTGACACTGTTCAGGATGAGACCGTCGAAGCGGCCCGACCTCGCCAGTCCTAAGTAGCGCTCCTGGCGCACCTCGTTCCAGTCGGTATTGCCGATCACCACGGAGTAACCCGCGGCCTCGAGCCCGTCCTGGGCCGCCCTCGCGGTCTCCGCCCAGAAGGGGTTGGCTATGTCGGGGACCATGATGAGGACCATCCAAGTGCGCTGGGTCCTGAGCCCCACGGCGATGTGGTTGCGGATGTAACCCAGTTCCTCGATGGCGGCTAGGACCTTGGCCTCGGCCTCGGGACTGACCGAACCTCCTCGGTCCGAGACCACACGCGAAACGGTGCTTTTGGAGACGCCCGCGAGCTGGGCGACCTCGATGATGCTTATACTCGGTTTCTTGCTCATATGGGAACGTTCCCATACAAGAATAACACGATTCTTTTACTTGCGCAAGCAAATATGGGAACGTTCCCGCAGAAATTTCAGAAAGCTTGCGGGCCCGGCGCCCGCGGGATGGCCGACCCGCATCCGGGGGGACTGCCGGGAGGCGCCTCCCCATTCCGGGGGAGACGCTTCCCGCGGCGGTCGCCTGCCTACCTGTCCAGGACTCCCTGCATCCACACGACGGCCTGGACCTCGTCCCCCACCCGCGGGACGTACCCGTCCAGGGCCGGGGCGGACGCGTAGACGTCGATCCGGAGCTCCCTGTCCTCGCCGCTCCTCATCACGACGCCGGACAGTCGCGTCACCGGCCGGCCGCAGTCGAAGGTGTACACCTCGTCGACCCTGAACATCACCTGGGCATCCGCGTCCTCCTCGGGGAAGAGGCAGGCCGTCCCGGCGACGGAGATCGGTATGGCCGTCACTTCCGCGGGGTCCCTGTCCGGGTTCTCCTCCAGGTACTCCTCGCGCAGCATCTCGAAGAGGGGTCCCCCGGTCAAGGACACCGGTTCGCACTTCCGAAGGCCGTAGGCCACGGCGGAGAGGCGGAACGCGGCTTCCCGGCCTTCCTCGAGATGGTCCTTGTCCAGGAAGTACAGGGGATCCGAGACGGAGAAGCCCCCGGCGTCCGGCATGCCGACATGGATCACCGCCTCGATGCCGTTTCCCTCGGGTTCGATTCGCTCCACGATGAGGGTGGATCTGCTCCTGCCCTCGGCGTGGGGGAAGGCGGTCCACATCTCCCGCCGGCCGTCCCGGGCCACGACGAGTCCGAGGAACCCGAGCGGGTCCGCCGGGTACCGCAGGCCCACCACTTCGGACTCCCATTGCCTCTCGCCGTCCCCGACGACCGTGTTCGATCTCCCAACGACCCGGCCCTTCGTCCCGACGACCGAGAGCATCTCCTCGATCAGTCGCTCGTGGTCCGGATCGATCGCGGCCCAGTGGTCTCCGTGGGTCATACAGGTTCTCCCTCCCGACCGGAGCCGCGTCGGCGCCGGACTCCGGATCGGCCTTGTGGTTCCGGAACCAGGTTCCGGCCGCCGGTTGTCCCGCCTGGTCCGACACGGCCGCCGGAGCGGCGGCGAAGTCAAGCGGAGATTATTCCTTCTTCTTATGCGCACCCGCCTTCGAGATCATGCCGGTAGCGAGCAGGGCTTCGACATCCGCGTCCGGATTGACGCTTTCCTTCCGGGCCTGCGGCGTCTTGGCCCAGGCCCGCCAGAACTCCTCGGTCCCCGGATCCTCTTCTTCCGGCATCGTGTCGTACATCGGCCCCCGGGTCTCCGGATTCCTGAGAACCCAGGGCATCGAAGCTTCCCGTTCGGGCGTCTCCTCGTACTCTTCGCCCATGTAGGCTAGGCCGAGATAGAGATCCCTCGTAAGAGGC
>MVQS01000181.1 GCA_002067855.1 Syntrophaceae bacterium PtaB.Bin038 | reverse complement strand
AAGACCTTCGATGCCATGCTGGCGACCCCGCTGTTTCTCGAGGACATCATCGCGGGCGAGATCGTCTGGGGCGCCACCAAGGCCGTCATCGCCACGGCGATCATGCAGGGCATCCTCACCCTCTTCGGGCTGATCCGGTATCCCGAGGGGCTCCTGATCCTCCCCCTGTCCTTCGTCGCCGGGTTTGCCTTCGCCTCGATCGGCATGGTCTTCACGGCCGTGGTGAAGCACATCGACCTGTTCAACCTGCCGATCTTCCTCTTCGTGACGCCCATGTTCCTCTTCGGCGGGACCTTCTTCCCCCTGGAGACCCTGCCCGCGTGGGCGCAGGGGCTCGCCTGGTGCCTCCCGCTCACCCACCTCGTGGAACTGGCCCGCGCCGCCGGGTTCGGGCTCCTCGACGGGACGCTGCTGTGGCACGCGCTCTACCTCACGGCCTTCAGCGCCCTCTTCTTCCCGCTGGCGCTCGTACAGATGCGAAGGCGGCTCATCAAGTGAAGAGGGGAAAGAGGGGGCGTCCTTTTCGTTTGACAGACGGTTCCTAACTGCCTATACTTTCACATCATTCTCCAAACAGGGGGATCCTTGGACACAAGCAAGATCGCCATTATCGGGCCGGGCAGACTCGGTACGGCGCTGGCCTACATCTACGGCCGCAACGGCAGGCCCGTGACGATTTACTACCACGACGCCGAGGTGTGCCGTGCGATCAACGAGGAGCACCTCAACCCGAAGCACCTCACCCACGACCTCGCGCGGCTCTACGGGGGACAGGAGAAGGTCCCGCGGCTTTCGCCGGAGGTGAGGGCGACCCACGACCTCGAGCAGGTCGTCAACGAGAACGACTTCATCTTCCTCGCCATCACGATGAACCGCCTTTCGCGCCTGCTGGACTACCTGCGCCCCATGATCGCCAAGAAGCGCGGCAAGACCTGCATCATCTCGGCCATCAAGGGGCTCGTGTCCGACGAGAAGACCAAGGAACTGATCACCCCCTCGCAGATGATCAACGGCGACCTCGTGCACATCCAGCACAAGTTCAAGGTCGTGGCGATGGGGGGGCCCTTCTTCGACGTGGACATCGCGATGGGAAAGCCGGTGGCCCTCACGATCGCGGGTCCCCGCAGCGTGGCGCAGACCGTCCGGAAGGAGATCCTGAAGTTCGACCGGCGGGAGATCACGTCCTACTACAACTTCGACATCGTGGGGATCGAGGCCTGCGGGGCCCTCAAGAACATCGTGGCCAACATCAAGGGCGTCACGGACAGCCTGAACCTGGGCAACTCCATGCCCGGGACCATCTTCGCGCGCTCGGGGGTGGAGATCCGATCGCTGGCGAGGCTCCTGGGGGGGAGCTTCCAGGCCTTCTACAGCCAGGCGGGCGTGGGCGACCTCTACGTGACGCTGTCCTCGGACGCCAGCAAGAACTACCGCTACGGGAAGCTCTACTACGAGCTGTTCGACGGAAACCCCATCGAGACGGACCGGAGGGTCCTCGCACGCATCGACGGCACGCCCGAGGGGCCCAACACGATCCGCAACGTCTACCGCTACCTCGCCAAGAAGAACATGTACAGCCCGATCTTCTCCTGCGCCTACCGCATCTTCAACGAGACGGGGGACCGCAATCAGATCAAGGAGCGTCTCATCGAGTCCATCCAGTTCGACAAGCGCACCCAGGAGTACATCGGACCCGTGTCGCGCGTCCTCTACCGGCTGTTCCCGAACTGGTGGTACCGGCGCGACAAGGGGTTACCCTCCATGCTCGACTTCTGACAGACGGTTGACGGGGAGCACATCCTTCCGACCGGAGAAGGGAAGAAGGGGAGAGGGTAAGAACGTTGGATCAGCCGGCAGCCAACTTCATGCTCTCCGCTTCTCCAACCTTATCACCTTCAGACCCTCTTACCCTCTGCATCAGAGGGCACAGCCCTGTCCGATGGTGATCTTACCGGGCCGCCCCCCGCGTCGCGGATCAGGGCGGCAAAGAGGGGGGGCTGTCGCCGTCCGCCGTTACGGCCTGCCGGCGGCCTGGGGTCTGCCGTCGGCCGGGCTCTCCGGCGCCAGGGCGGTCGAGGCGGGCGCTTCCAGGGCCTTGAGCTTCTTGACGTACTGTCCCCGGTAACTGAGGTGCCTGTAGTTGACCACATCGTCCATGAGCCGGGCCGCGACGGGCCGGATGTCCACGTTGTGGCGGTTCGTACGTTCGCGGTTCGCCCTGTCCACGACGAGAAGGGAGTAGTAGGTGGCCAGGATCCTCGTTTTGGAGTCCCGGCGCCACAGGTACGCCTTGCCGGAGAGGGTGGTCAGGAAGAAGGCGGCATACTCGTAGAGCTCCTTCTGCGTCATCCGGATCTCGGGGTTTCGGGCATCGATCCCCCTGGTGAGCCAGTCGAAGAGCATCTCCGCCGTCGACTCCATCATCTCCGTCTCGCTGGCGAGGATATCGAGCAGCAGGGCGATGTTGTCCTTCCCGATGACCCGCAGGAAGTGCTCCTGGTTGAGCCTGAGCTTGGCGGGGTCGGCGGCCTCGCCCGCCACGATGGGGGGATAGGCGGCCAGGTCGTTGAGGATCTTCACGAGCTGCCGGTAGGTCCCCTCGGGAAGCCGGTGCGCCTTGATGTATTCCCGCTCGTCCAGGTTGCGGCAGAAGCGGATCATGTCCTGCTCGAGATCCTCGAAATCCTTCCACTCCCTCGGCGTCTTCTGCGTCCGAAGCTTCTTGCGGTAGACCCGGTTGTTCTGGATGTCGGGGGCCGATGCCGGCGTGTGCTTCGCCACCACGGGCTGGGCAAACCCCTTGCGGACGATGCCCAGGTCCTCCAGTCCTCTGCGCTCGAGGTACACCCCGAAGCTGAGCACCGCTACGATGCAGAGGATCGTGCCGATTCCGGCGAGGATGGTGCGGTTGTCCAAGAGGCACCTCCGACTGTGGGGGTGAATCCCGCCCGGGGGAGACAGCAGTCCCCCCTTGCTGCCGGATTGAGAAATGAGCAATTTCTGTGCCGCAGGGTGGTCAGGCCGCGATTTCCGAGGACCCCCCGTTCCGGGGCGGCCGGCCAGGTTATCCCCGATCGATTGCGAAGGGAGGAAGTTAAGAAGAGCGGAAGCGCGGAGTGGAAGGATTCCTTTTCCTTCTTATCCGCTCTTCCCTCCAAATGGTCCTATCTTCCTATCTTCCCAACTTCCTAACTTCTCTCTTCCGGGGCGGCCGGCCCCGGAGGTCACCCCATCAGAGGCTCGATGACCAGGTTCGGCACCGCCGTCTTCCGGGCCCGCTCGAGACGGTCCTGGCCCGCGTAGACGGCGACGGAGGATGCGGCGAGCGCCGGGACGAGCACGTCGCGCACCGTCTTGAGCATC
>MVQS01000180.1 GCA_002067855.1 Syntrophaceae bacterium PtaB.Bin038 | reverse complement strand
GTTGCAGCACATCATATAGGCGCCGCGGATGGGGTAGGGCTTGTCCTCGAGGATCGCCTTGCGGAAGAAGGCCGGCGCGTTGGTCATAAGCCGCGGGATGACGCCGTGGGCGTTGCCGATCATCTCCTTGCGCTTGTCGGGGATGAGGTCGGCCCGCACCAGGGGCGCCAGGCCCAGCATCTTGGGGTCGCGGGGGTCGACGTTGCCGCCGGGGACGTCGAGGTTGCCCGTGATCGCCATCAGGCAGATAAGGGCCCGCGTCGTCTCGAAGGTCTGCGTGTTGTGCTCGATGGGGTTGCCCCACTGGATGGCTGCGGGCTTCGCCGAGGCGTAGGCCCGGGCGGCCCGGCGGATGAGGTCGGCCGGCACCCAGGTGATGCCGGCGACCTTCTCGGGCGTGTACTCTTTTACGTGGGCCGCAAGCTCGTCGAAGCCGTGGGTCCATTTCTCCACGAACTCCCTGTCATACAGGCCCTCCTCGATGATCACGTGGAGGAAGCCCAGGGCGAGCGCCGCATCCGTGCCGGGCCGAAGCTGCAGCCAGTGCTTCGCCTTCCTGGCCAGGTCGATGCGCCGCGGGTCGATGACGACGATCTCGGTGCCGTCCTTGATCTGCTTCATGAGCATGCTGCAGATCTCACCCTCCTCGTTGGTGGAGGTGATGTTGCTGCCCCAGAGGACGACGAGCTTGCTCTGGTAGTGCAGGTCCGCCACGGGGTAGAAGCCGCAGGTGTGCACGCCCGTAATCTCCCGGGGCGCGTGGCAGACATCCTGGGAGGCGATGACGTTGGGGGAACCGAAGAGATTGGCCAAGCGGATCTGGATGAAGTGATCGAGCCCCTTGGGCATGCCCACGCCGAAGGCGACCCCCTTGGCGCCGTACTGTTCCTTGACCTTGAGAAGGCCCTCGGCGACCGTCTTCAGGGCCTCATCCCACGAGATGCGGGCCCACTTCCCCTCGCCCCGCTTTCCGACCCGCTTCAGGGGGTGGCGGAGCCGGTCCGGGTGGTTGAGCTTGTCCGCCGAGGCGAGCCCCTTGATGCAGGTGTAGCCCTTGCTGAGGAAGCCCGTCGGGTCCCCCTTGATCTTGACGATTTGATTGTCCTTCACCCCCACGAGGAGCGTGCAGCCCCCGTGATCCATGCGAGCGCAGTGCGTCCTGACCCATCGGATGTCTTCTGTCATCGATCTTCTCCTTGATGCTGTCTCCCCGCGGGGGCCTCACGTCACCGCCGCGGTCAGGGGCACCATACACCATTTGCCCGGGGGCTGCAAAACCATATTTCCCGAATCCAGCGATAGGAGGCCGGGAGCACGGTTGGAAGGGTCATTGCGAACACCCGCAGGCTGCGCGGCGATCTCGGGCAAACGGCGGGATCGCCACGCGCCCCCCACGCTGCGCTCGGGGCTTCGGCTCACCGCGATGAGGCGGTTTCTCGCTGCATTCGAGTATTTGGCAAGGTTACCGCGGAACCCCGGAGATCTGCCCGGAAAGTTCCGCCAGGTGGCACGGATTGTGCTAGCTCTCCTCGTCGGGATCCATTCCCGGCCCGCATGCGGGCGTCAACCGCCATTTTCCCCAGGGAGGTAGATCGATGAAGAGAGTACTTGTTTCGGTGCTGGCGCTGTCTTTCGTTCTTGGGCTTGTGTTTGCATCGGGTGCCGCGGCGTCCCAGAAGGACGCGAAGGCCCTCGTCGAAAAGGCCGCCGCCTTCGTGAAGGCCAACGGCAAGGACGCGGCCCTCAAGGAGATCAGCAGGGCCAAGGGGCAGTTCGACAAGGGCGACCTTTACGTGTTCGCCTATGACCTGAACGCAGTGGTCATTGCCCACCCGAAGAACCCGAAGCTCATCGGGAAGAACCTCATGGACGTCCCCGACACGGACGGCAAGCTCTTCCGCAAGGAGATCGTGCAAGCGGCCAAGACGAAGGGCTCCGGCTGGGTGGACTACAAATACCTCAACCCCGAGACCAAGAAGGTCGAGGCGAAGACGACCTACGTCCTGAAGGTGGGGGACATCGTCCTGTGCTGCGGGACCTACAAGTAAGCGACCTGCCGCCGGCGGGGCCTGCCGCCCTGCCGGCTCTTTTCAACCCGATGAAAGGATCTGCGGGATGAAACACCTGATTGCCAATTTGTCCATGACGAAGAAGCTCCTCGTCTCGCCCCTCGTCGTCCTGGTCTCGATGGTCGTGCTCGTCGTCATGGCGTACGTCGGTTTCTCGAGCCAGTCTTCGGCGATCGACGACCTGTACAACAACCGGTTCGTCGGGTACCAGAGCTGTGCGAGGATCATCAACGACGTCAACGTCGTCCACAAGAATCTCTACAAGGTCGTCAGTCTCGCCGGGTCAAACGCCGACGAGAAGATCATCGACGGCCTGGTGAAGGAGCAGCTGAAGATCCTCGCGGAGGCGCAGCAGTTTGCCGAGGGGCTTGCGAAGCGGGAGAACCTCACGCCCGAGGAGAAGAAGCTGCTCGAAGCGGCCCTGGGGCAGTTCAAACCCTACCGGGAGCAGGCCGCAAGGGTCCTCGACATGGCCATGGCGGACTACAGCGTCGCGCTGACCTTCATGGGGCCCGTGGACGGGAAGTTCCAGGCCGTCTACAAGGCCCTCTCGGATCTCCAGGCTCTGGAGGACCGGCTGGGCCAGGAGAATCACGGCGCCTCGAAGGCCGGCTTCAGCGCCATGCTGCGGAACTTCATCCTCGTGGCCGCCGTCGTGGTGGTCTTTTCCATCGCCGTGAGCCTTCTGATCACCCGGATGATCTCCTCGCGGTTGACGGAGACGATGGAGGTCCTCCGGCACGTCGCCGAAGGGGACCTGACCCATGAGGTCGCGTCCACGTCGGCGGACGAGCTCGGTCAGCTCGCGCAATCGGTCAACACCATGCGGGTGAAGATGGCCGAGGCCGTCGGCCACTCGAAGGAGATCGCCCAGAACCTCTCGGAGTCCGCCTCGGAGCAGGCGGCCACCCTGGAAGAAACGGCGGCCTCCCTGGACGAACTCGAGTCCATGACGCGGCAGAACGCCGGGAACACCGGCGAGGCCAACCGGCTCATGACTGCGGCCAACGAGATCATGGAAAAGGCCAACCGTTCCATGGTGCAGCTGGCCGCGTCGACGCAGCAGATCGCCGAGGCGAGCCGGCAGACCCAGAATATCGTCAAGAGCATCGACGAAATCGCCTTCCAGACCAACCTCCTGGCCCTCAACGCGGCCGTGGAGGCGGCCCGTGCGGGCGAGGCGGGCGCCGGGTTCGCCGTCGTGGCCAACGAGGTGCGCAATCTCGCGCTGCGCGCCACCGAGTCGGCCCGGAACACCTCCGAGCTGATCGA
>MVQS01000179.1 GCA_002067855.1 Syntrophaceae bacterium PtaB.Bin038 | reverse complement strand
AGCGTCATGAGGATCCGGGCGCCCGTGGCGCCGATGGGGTGGCCGTAGGCGATGGCGCTGCCGTTGACGTTGACCTTCTTGAACATCTCCTCCTTGCTCATGCCGAGGATCGTCCGGGCGCTGATGATGGCCACCGCCGCGAAGGCCTCGTTGATCTCGACGAGGTCGATGTCCTTGAGCGTCAGGTCGTTCTGCTCGAGGACCTTCTTGATCGACAGCCCGGGCACCGTGGCGATGTCCTTGGTCTGCTGGGAGACCTCGGCGTAATCGAGAACGGTGAAGAGGGGCTTCAGGCCCAGCTCCTTGGCCTTCTCGGCGCTCATCATGAGACAGACGTCGCCGCCGTCGTTGACGCCGGGGGCGTTGCCGGCCGTCACACCGCCGGGCTGACCGGTGACGGTGCTCTTGTGGTTGAAGACGGGGGGAAGCTTGGCGAGGCCTTCCATGGTCGTCGCCGGCCGCGGGCCCTCGTCCTTGTCGAAGATCACCACGTCCTTGCCCTTCCTGATCTCCACGGGGAAGATCTCGTCGTCGAGCCGGCCGGCCTTCATGGCCTCGACGGCCCGCATCTGGGACCGGTAAGCCCACTCGTCCTGGTCCTGGCGCGTGTAGCCGAACTCGTCGGCCGTCTCGGAGCCGTGGATGGCCATGTGCCGGTTGTAGAAGGCATCCCACAGGCCGTCATAGACCATGAGATCCACCATGCGGCCGTTCGGCAGCCCCATCCGGTTTCCCCAGCGCATGTCGGGAAGCGAGTAGGGGCAATTCGACATGCTTTCCTGGCCGCCGGCAATCACGATCTCCGCCCGGCCCGTCTGGATCATCTGCACGGCCAGGTCGATCGTCTTGATGCCCGACGAGCAGACTTTGTTCACCGTGATCGAGGGGACGAACTCGGGAAGGCCCGCCAGCAGCGTGGCCTGGCGGCTGGGCACCTGCCCGCAGCCTGCCGGGACAACCTGTCCCATGAACACGTAATCCACATCCTCGCCTTTCACCTTGCCGCCCGTGCGGCGGAGGCACTCCTTGATGGCCATGGCGCCCAGCTGCGGGGCGTCAAAGCCCTTCAGCGCGCCGCCGAAGACGCCGTAGGGCGTCCGGCAGGCCTCGACGCAGACCACCTCCCGGAGGTTCTTGTAAGTGTTCTTGATCTTTCTCCCCATCCCCTTGTAATCCGGTTTTCTCTCGCCGAACTTCGCGATGGGGGCGCCCTTGTAGTATTCGGCCCTCGTCTTGTCCAACTTCTGCGGTACCTTTTCCATCTCTTCCTCTACCTCCTCTTCTCCTGTGAGGGACGAACGGCATTCCGTCCATCCCTTCTGATTTCCCTCTCTCGCTCCGGCCGCGTCCTCACGACGGCGGCAGGGGGACCCTCCCGGCGCACGGCGCAAGTCCGGCGCGGCGGTTTCTCGGCTTCCCGCGCCCTTCCCGGGCACCGGAAGCCGGGATTAACTCAAACGGTCAACGAACTCGATTTCTCTCGGGATCTTATACGAGGACAGGTAGGTTCTGCAGTGCTTCAGGATGGCCTTTTCGTCTGCAGAGGCCCCCGCCTTCTTCACGACGAGCGCCTTGACGACCTCCCCGCGCATGAGGTCCGACTTGCCGATCACCTTGGTCTCCGCTACGTCGGGGTGCAGGTTCAGGACGATTTCCACTTCCCTCGGGTAGACGTTGAACCCGCTGGTGATGATCATCCGTTTCTTGCGGCCCTTGAGAAAGATGTGGCCGTCGGCGTCGATCAGGGCGAGATCCCCCGTGTGCAGCCAGCCGTTTTGAAGCACCTGTGCCGTGGCATCCGCGTCCTTGTAGTAGCCCTTCATGACGTTCGGGCCCCTGACGATGAGTTCCCCGATCTCGCCGCGGGGCAGCTCACGATCGCTTTCGTCGACGATGCGGGTCTCGACGCCCGGGATGGGGACGCCGATGGAGCCGGGCTTCTGCTCCATGTGGAGCCGGGTGACGGAGCAGACAGGCGAGGCCTCCGTGAGGCCGTAGCCCTCGCGGATCGGCACCCTGAATTTTTTCTCGAACTGGGGCATGTAGGCAGGCGGCATGGTGGAGCCCCCGGTGACGCAGTACTTCAGGGAACTCATGTCGTATTTCTCGGTCCCTTCCTGGAGGATCATGCCGAGGTAGACGCGCGGGACGGCGGTCATGTAGGTGATCTTCTCGGTTTCGACGGCCTTGAAGATGCTGTCGATGCTGAAGGCGTCGAGCATCACGACGCAGGCGCCCATCAGGATGGGGTTGAGCATGTTGGCAACGGCGCCGAAGGAGTGAAACAGGGGGAGGAGGCTCAGTCCCGTGTCCTGTTGCGACCCGTCGAACAGGTCCGCCAGCAGGCGGGACTGGGAGATCAGATTGCCGTGGGTGAGAACGGCCGCCAGGGGCTTTCCCGTGAGGCCCGAGGTGTAGATCATGACGGCCGGGTCGTCCCGGCCGGCATCGGAGGCCTCGAACGCGAAGGGCCCGGTTTCCATGGCCTTCTTCATGGACAGCGGGCCCTCATCCACTTCCGTCAGCAGGAGATGCCGGCAGGTGGCGAGCCTGTCCTTGATTTCCTCGAAGCGGCGGGCCGACTGGGCAGCCGTGACGAGCACCTTCGCATCGCTGTTGTCGAGGAGATATTGAAGCTCGTAGGCGGTGGACATGACGTTGAGCGTCACGACCACGGCGCCCAGCTTCTGGCAGGCGAAGTACGTGATGGGGAATTCGGGGGTGTTGGGCAGCATCAGGGCCACCTTGTCGCCCTTGCCGATGCCGATGGATTTCAGGTGGTTGGCCAGGGAGTTGACGGCCCTTTCCATCTGGCTGTAGCTGATCCGTGAATTCTCATAAACGAGGGCCCTGTTGTCCTTGTAGTTGCGGCAGGCATCTTCGAACAAGTTCCCAAGGTTCATAAGGCCCACGGATCCCCCCAAAATTTACGGGCGAACCATATCACAACGGGGTCAACTTCTCAACAGAAAACATCAGAAAAAATGGGCATTACGGGGCTTTCTGACGCCGCGAAAACGTTCAGCGGGAGGGTTGGCGAACAACGGGTCCGATCCCCTTCGAAAGGTGCGTAAAAGCGGCAGGATTGAAGGGGCGAGACGGCCCTGGATGCGGCCCGTTCAGGCCCGGTTCTTGACAATTCGCGTGGCCTGAGGTAAAAGCAAAAAATCCTTGAAATATTAAAATGTTGGAACAGAGAAGGGGTGGACCAGCCGATGGCCGAAGTGATTGACGGAAACCGGATCGCCCAGGAGGTGCGGGCGGAGGTGAGGGCTCAAGCCCTTGAATTGAAAGAAAAAAGGGGAATCACGCCGGGCCTGGCCGTGATCCTGGTAGGCGAGGATGCCGCCTCGAAGATCTACGTGGGCCGCAAGGAGAAAGCCGCCGCGGAAGCCGGTTTCCTGTCGCGCGAGTTCCGGCTGCCGGCGGAGACGACGGAGGAGAGCCTCCGGGACATCGTCGCCGGGCTCAACGCAAGCCCCGAGATCCACGGCATCCTCGTTCAGCTGCCCCTGCCGAAGCACATCAACCCCGACGTGGTCATCGA
>MVQS01000178.1 GCA_002067855.1 Syntrophaceae bacterium PtaB.Bin038 | reverse complement strand
CTGTCGGAAATCGGGATCGCGATGGAAGAGGCGATGCTCGTCTACGTGCCCTTCCGGGCAAGGGGCGGGGAACTCATCCAGCCGCTGATCCCCCTGGGGATTCAGCGCAAGGCGCTGCAGTACGGGTTGAATATCTGAGATTCTGAGAAGGATGCCCCCCGCCTCCACTCTCTCCTTGAGCTACCTATCTCCCTGGTAATCCTCTCTCCTGCAGCGAAATATGAGGCGGGGGGCACTATTCGAGATGAGGAGAACGGAGGCACAGGGGATTCCCAAAGACCCCTGGAAACGGTCCAACGCCTCAGCCGGACGGCGAATCCTCATTTCGTCAGGAAAAACAGGGAACTGGGACTCAACTCCCGGGGCTCGTCCCCGTCTCTCTCCCCCTCGTTCCCCTCTGACTCTGCGGCAGCTTCGCCCTCGATCGGTCTGAATTCTTCCAACAATCGAAGCCTCTTCTCCACGTCCCGAGAAGAGTGCCGGTCTTGATCCTTCATGGATGAGACTCCAGGAAACCGGCACACCCGCGTCATCAACCCGCCTCTCTCCCAAACCCCGCGCGATGGATGATGCGGAAACCGGGGCACTTCTTCGTACCGCGTATGCCCATAACCCAGAGCGAGAAGAAAGGCAATAACAGATTAGATACGGCATAATATCAGTCCATACCTGATATTACATAAAAGATCGTTTCGCTGAAAGTTGTTGTGTCTTAGCCGCATCACGGCTAGAAGGTGGACAGCAGAAAGGACCGGAGATTGGCCTTCTTGTTCTTGATGCCCAGCTTGATCCGGATGTTGTCCCGGTGAAAGTCGACGGCTCGGGCCGAAACACCGAGCACATCAGCGATTTCCTTGCTGGTTTTCCCCTCCCGGATCAGGCTCGCCACCTGAATCTCCTTCGGGGTGAGGTTGAGGTGCCGCGTCCCGAGGTTGCGCAGGAAGGGCGACAAAATATCCTGAAGGTGATCGTCGAGAATCTCGACGTACGACGCCTGTTCCGGAGACAGACGGCTTTTCCGCAGCTTCTCCAGGTAGGGCACCACCAGTTTCTTGACGTTCGAGAGGATCCTCTCCTCCAGCTCGCTCTTGTCCTCCTCGCGGTGCTTGAGCAGGACCCGCAGCGCCGTGTTCATCTCCTCGAGGTTGCGGGACTTGTGCTCCAGCTCCTCCTCGCGCTTCCGCAGGGCCTCTTCCATCCGGCGCCGCTCTGTGATGTCGCGGATGGATTCGATGGCCCCGACCACATTGCCCGACGAGTCGCGCAGGATGCTCGCGGTGCCGTGAAAATACCGCTGCCCGCCCTTCAGGGCCGGCATGTAGGCCTCTCCCACGAGAACCGTGCCCTGCCGCTCCGTCGAGACATATGTGCCCTCGTACCGGCTGTCGGGCTTCAGGGCCAGGTCGATGAGGATGGGCCTTCGCTCGCCGTAGAAGGGCATGGCGTACTCGTAATCGCCCTTGCCGATCATCTCCCCGGCCGGCACCCCCGTCATGTCCTCCATGGCCCGGTTCCAGGCGATCACCCTGCCGTCGGCGTCGATGACGAACGTGGCGTCCGGCAGGAAATCGATCACGTCGGTGAGGAACCGCTCCGACTCCTTTAGCCTCTCCTCGGACTGCTTGCGCGCCGTGATGTCCACGAGGGAGGCGACACTCTTGCGGGTCCCGGGGATCATGGAAACCGTCATGGTCACATTCCGGACCCGGCCGCTGCGGTCCCGGAAACGGATTTCGTAGCTGCGCGGCACCGAGTCCGGGTCGACCCGGCGACGGGCGTGAAACGCCAGCATCTGCTCCAGGTCGTCCCCGTAAACGAATTCGGTCCAGCGCCGCTTGCCCTCCACCTCGGCCTTGGTGAAGCCGGACTGTTTCTCGAACTCTGCGTTCACCATGGAGATGGTCGTGTCCTCTTCGACGATCATCGTGGCGGTGCCCGTCGTCTCGAAGATGGCCCTGTAGCGGGCCTCCGACTCCGCAATGGCCTGCTGGGCCCGGACGTGCTCCGTGACGTCGTCGACCATCTCGATGGCCGCCGTGACGCGGCCGTCCCGATCCAGGACGGGGGAAGAGACGATCCGGAAATTCCTGACCCCGTCGCCCGAGGGCGTTTCGGTGACGGACTCGTGAACCTGCCCGTCCCGGAGGGTCAGGACCGTCGGGCACCAGGAACAGATCTCCTCACGGGGCGGATCGTTGAAGACCCTGTGGCAAACCGGTTTTTCCGCCGCGTCGATTGCGGGGTACCACGTCCGCATCTGGCGGTTCAGCTCGAGGATCCGCATCTCCGGGCTGATGAGCGAGATCCCGATCCCGATGTTGTCGATGAGGCTCCGGTAGCGCTCCTCCGAGGCCGCCAGGGCCTCTTCGGCCCTCTTGCGGTCAGCGATCTCCTCCAGGAGCCGGCGGTTCTTCATCTGCAGCTCCGCCGTCCGGACCTCCACCTCGTGCTCGAGGCGGTCCAGGGCGTGCTTCAGATCGCTCTCGGTCCTCTTCGTGTCGGTGATGTCGCGGATCAGGGCCTGCTTGGAGAGGGTGCCGTCGGGGTTGCGGACGGGCGTGTTGATGATGGAATACCAGCGGCGGTCCTTCGGGCTCTGGATCTCCCAGCGCACCGTCTCGCCGGCGAAGACCCGGTCGTTGATGCACCAGGGGCAGACCTCGTCGCGTTCGTGGAGCACCCGGTAGCAGAACTCCCCCGTGGCGTCCCTCCCCGTGCGCTCGATGAGCCGCTTGTTCATGTACTCGATGCGGTAGTCCCGGGAGCAGATGTAGATGAACCCGTCGAAGGCGTCGTCCATGGCGCGAAGACGCGACTCGGCCGCGGCGGGACTCAGCCCCGTCCCGGGCCGTTCCGGGGCGGCGCCGCGGGGTTTCGTACGGTGCTTGCCTTCGCGCCCGACCATCCTCGTGCCTCTAGTTCAAGGGCCCCGACGGGGCCTTCTCCGCCTTCCCCTCCTCGACGCTCCCCGTCCCGGCGGCACGGTACTGGGTGAGTTCCCACCCGCCCTCGCCGCGGCCGCAGCGCAGGACGTAGACCCCGCCGTCATCGGCGAGCACCTTGAAGTAGTCGTGGTC
>MVQS01000177.1 GCA_002067855.1 Syntrophaceae bacterium PtaB.Bin038 | reverse complement strand
GGCGGTGCTCATCCTCGACGGGGAGGAGCTGGCCGGGGCCAAGCAGAACCGCATCGTCAACACGACGATCCTGCTGCGGCGCCAGTCCGAGACGATCATCCCCGTGAGCTGCACCGAGCAGGGACGCTGGTCCTTCGTGTCGGAGCGTTTCGACGACTCGGGCCACATCGCGACCCACCGGGTGCGGGGCGCGGCCAAGGAAAGCGTGTCGGCCAACCTCAAGGCCTGCGGCCGCTTTGCCTCCGACCAGGGGGCCGTCTGGGACAACGTCGCCTCCGTGCTCGAGGAAAGCCGCGTGGCCTCCCCCACGGGGGCCATGAAGGACGCCTTCGACCGGAGGGCGAAGGACATCGACGAGTACCTCGGGGCATTTTCCTGCCTGCCCGGGCAGAAGGGCCTTCTCGTCGTGATCGACGGCAAGGCGGCGGGGCTCGACCTCCTGTCGCTCGAGGGGGCCTACGCGGTGCTGCACCCCAAGCTCGTGAAGAGTTACGCCATGGAGGCCCTCGCGCTGGGCGGCGGGAACGGCAAGGCCCTCCCGGAGGGCGTGCCTCAGGCCTTCATGGCCGAGGCCCTTGCCTGCACGGGGCAGCGCTTCAAGTCCGTGGGCCACGGCTGGGACTTCCGCCTTGAGGGCAAGGGCATGGTGGGCTCGGCCCTGGTCTACAACAAGACGCTCGTCCACGCGGCCTTCTTCCGCACCACGGCGGCCGAGAAGGCGGGCCCCATGGCGGGCTTCTCCCGCAGGAGGGGGTTCCGCAGTTGATTTCGACGGGCCGTCCGGTCCCGATAGCGAACGGTCGTTTCCCTTCGCGCCGGGGCCGGGTCCTTCGATTAGATTCCGGAAAGTGCAAAGAAGGGGGGGTACGACATGACCGGGGCTGAGAAGCAAATGGTCTGCATTCACTGCAGGCAGGCCGACGGGCTGGAGCCCGTGGCGCTCACCGAGAGGGGCAGGGAGTGGGCATGGTCTACTGCTGTGCCGGCTGCAGGCAGGGGATGCAGGGGTACTCGATCGACATTATTTTCCACGGTGCGGAAGAAAGGGGACCGGAACAAACCGTTCACTGAGGCCGGTGCGCCCGGGGATTGGATCGGGAAACGAGAGGTGAGGTCATGAGAGGTCTTTTCTGCGGTTTTCTTGCCGGCCTGGTATTGGCGGGCAGTTTGCTTTTCGCCATGGAGCCCGCGGGTCCCGGGCAGGAAGAGCCTGAAGGCACGCAGGCTGCCCTGGCCTTCAAGCCGGGCTCGGAGCCCGCGACGGGGCTCGAGGGCATCGAGTGGGGCTCCGCCGTGGGCGGGTACGAAGGGCTCGTCCCCCGGGAGTGCAACGTCTTCGGTTTCGAGGAGCTGTGCCGGTACCGGGCCGAGGGCACGGGCGACGGGCTCGAGGAGGTGGACGTCGATCTTCTGTTCTGGCGCGGCCGTCTCTTCGGCGGGGAGCTCACGGTGAAGGGCAGGAAGAACTGGGCACCCTTCCGCAGGATGGTCTCCGACGAGTTCGGCGGGCCGGCCTCGCCTGCCGCGGGCGACGAGTACACGTGGGAAGGTGAGAAGGCGCTTGCGCACCTTTACTACTCCTCCCGCAGTCGCAGGGCGTCGCTGATTGTCGTCTCCGTCGAGATCGGCAACGAGATGGGGCGGGCCGCGGGGCTCGAGATGCGGTGATACGGAAGTATTGGGTGCTTGAGACGATGGCTGCGCGGATCTACAAATTCCCGAAGGGGCAGAAGAAGGCGAAGCAGAAACCGGCGAAAGCGGAAACGCCTGCCCCGCCGGCGCGACGGTACAAGGTCCTGCTCGTCGCGGGGCAGGAAGACGCGCGGGATCTCCTCGCCGAGGCCCTGGCGAAGTCCGGCTGCGAGGTCACGCACTACCGGCTTGATGCGCGTTACTACCCGGCGCTGCTGCTCGACCTCTTCGAGAAGAACCGCTTCGACGTCGTCGTCCCGACGAACCTGGGGATCCCCTTCGTGTACCTGCCCGACCTCGTGGCGCTGACGAGGAAGTTCGGCAGAGGGGCGGGCATCGTCGTCGTCTCGGGGTGGGTGCAGGACGACTTCGTCGCCGAGTTGGCGAAGCTTCCCCGGGCGGCGTTCCTCGCGGTGCCGGTGAGGCTCGAGGAGTTCACGGCCAGGGTCCGCGAGCTGGCTGCGGCTGGGCCCGAGGCGAAAGAGGAAAAGCCGGAGAGGCTGCCGCGGGTGCTCATCCTGCTGGCGGATGCCCAGGGCAACCTGGTGGCGCAGCTGTTCCTCGAATGGCTCGCGGGCCGCTACCGGGGGGTGCTGGATGTCCGCGGAACGGTCCTGCACTCGAGCGACGAGCTTCTGCGGATCGCCTCCGTAGAGCCGGTTCACCTGTTCGTCGTGAACTTCACCCCGCTGTGGGGCCCCAGCGGTCCGTTTCGGGGCCACATGGATTTCGCCCGACACCTGAAAAACCGCTTCGGCAGACCCGTGGTCATGCTCAGCGGTTTCGAGGACGAGGAGTGCAAGGGGCAGGCCATCGCCGCCGGGGTGGACGCCTACTTCCGG
>MVQS01000176.1 GCA_002067855.1 Syntrophaceae bacterium PtaB.Bin038 | reverse complement strand
TTTGCGCCCTTCATCTTGGTGAGCACCGCCGTGTAGTCGCTCTGCTTCGGGGTGAGGGCGTCGAAGAAGACGATCCGGATGCCCTTTTTCTCGAGGGGCGCCTTCACCTCGTCGGCAAGGCCCTTCGCGTAGGTGCTGTTGTCGTGGAGGATCGCCACCTTCTTGGCCTTGGTCCTCGCGATGGCATCCACGGCCACCTTGCCCTGCTCGTCGTCGCGGGGGCATGTGCGGAAAAAGTACTTGAGGCCCTTCTCGGAGAGCCGGATGGCCGTCGAGCCGTTGGCGATCTGGATGATCTTGGCCTCGTTGAAGATGTTCTGGCTCGCTTCGGTCACGGAGGACCCGTAGGTGCCGATGACGGCCGCAACCCCCTTGGTCGTGAGCCGCTGGGCCGCCAGGGCCGCCGTGCGGGCGTCGCTGCCGTCGTCGTCGACGATCAACTCGACCTTCTTGCCGAGAAGGCCTCCCCTGGCGTTGAGGTCGGCGGCGAGCAGCTCGAGGACCTGCTTCATCTCCGCGCCCTCACTGGCAAACGAGCCCGTCAGCGGCGCCATCAGGCCGATCTTGACCGTGTCCTGAGCTTGGGCCATGGATGCGAGGGAACAGAATGCCAGCAGGAAAAACAGAAATTTTTTCATGAATCCCCTCCTTTTGGGTCGATGAACGTTTACGGGCGCTTCATGCGGCGCGAACGGCCGCGTTGCCGGGACGACTCGTCGCAGCGGGCCTGTAAGACTCGCGGAAAATATCAGAGAAACGGGCACCTGTCAACGGCTGCGCGTTTGGGCGTGCTTGGGGCAGATCGCCGACGAGCCGGGCTCGAAGTCGCGGCACACGCGGGGGCGCGTCTCGTAGATCGTGCAGAAAAAGAACCCCTCCCGGAAGTCCAGGAAGGGGCAATCGCGGATGGTCATGCCCGTGGCGGCGGACAGGAAGTGATCCCCCACCCACAGCGCGTCGCTGTGGACACGAAGGATATCGTCCCGGCCCTCGCGCTTCCACCGCGCGAGGTCCTCGGCGTCGGCGTTGCCGATCATGTCGGCCATGCAGCAGGTTCCGCAGCGCAGGCAGGGGGTGTCGGATGTGTCGGACAACGGAGCCTCCGGGCTTGACGAAAGGTGATTCTACCTGATATTGGCCTTCAAAGGCCGGTGAAAAATACTCATCTGCTGCGTTGCCTCATCCCTCGTCGCTGCGACGTACGCGACAAAGTACGTCTCACTCCTCGGGATTTCGGACGCCTTGCATCTGAGCATTTTTGACCAGCCTAAAAAATGGATCCTCGCTTTTCTATACATCTGCGCCTGCCGTGACGAAAGGAAAAAGGTGGACACGGACGTGCCCGGCCTTCACGACACCCGCCACTACCACCTGCACCACCCCGTCGATCTCATGACGGAGTTCACCGTCTGCGAATCCCTGGGAAGCCCGCGTTCGACAACTCTCCGGGCCCTGGGGCTGGGGAAACCCTACGGGGCGATCCTGGGCGACCGGCTCATGGAGAAGGGGCTTCTGCGGCAGGGGGCAAGGATCTGCGAGGTCGGCGGCGGCTACGGAAGCCTCATGCGGGGGCTGCTGGCGGCCCACGGGGCGCAGGTGGAACGGGTTGTCATGGTGGACCTCTCCCGGGCCCTCATCGGGGTCCAGCGGAAGGCGCTGGGGCCCTGGAAGGACCGGGTGAGGTTCATCCTGGGCGATGCCCTCGAGGTACTGCCTGCGCTCTCCGGGGCGGACCTGTTCATCGTCAACGAGATGATCGGTGACCTGCCCGTCTGGACGGGGCTCGACCCGAACCGGCTCCCTGCCGACGCAGCCGCCGTCGTGAACCGCTACGGGCTTGCCGTCCCGGAAACCGGGCCCTTTCATTTCAACATCGGGGCGATCCGGCTTGTCGAGGCGCTCTGCCGGAAAGGCATCCCCGCGTTTCTGTCGGAGCATTCGAGTGACCCCATCATCCCCCGCGAGATGCCCTTTCTCGCGAAGGGCCTCGACACGAACGGCTGGCCGCGGGAGATCCGCCTCACGGCCCACTCGGAGTACACCATCCGGTTTTCCCACCTCGAGCAGGTCGCCCGCGCCCTCGGCAGGAAGGTCGAGTCAGGGAGCCTGCTGGAGCTCATCGGGTATTGCAGCGCGGAGAAGGCGCGCTTCATCTTCAACGCCCGGGCGTGCGCCACGGACGAACAGGCGCTTACGTTCGAGTTTCTCGATCATGTCCGGGAATACCGCTGGCTGATCCTCCGCTAGACCGGTGACTGCGGCCTCTGGAGAGTTGATCTGTCCGGCTAGACCTTGATGCCGTACTTCTCGATGCGGTAGATCATCGTCGGACGAGAGATGCCCAGGAGCTTTGCCGCTCGGCCCCGGTGCCCCCCGGAGCGTTCCAGGGCCTGGATGATCAGGTCCATGGTCAGCTCGTCGAGGTTCAGACCGGTCGACGGGAGCCTGATTTTGTTTCCCGAAGGCGAGAGCGCTCCGGGCGTTTTCTTCATGAATTCCAGGTGGCCGGGCTCGATTTCGTGCCCGTCTTCCATCAGGATCACCCTCTCGATGACGTTTCTCATCTCCCGGACGTTTCCCGTCCAGGGGTGATCCAAGAGGAGTTTCCTTGCGTCCTCGGAGATCCCGCGAAACTGCTTGCGGAATTTCTCGTTGAATTTGTTCATGAAGAACAGGGCCAGGGGCAGGATGTCCGCCTGGCGGTCCCGGAGCGGAGGGATCGTGATGCGTGCCACGTTGAGCCGATAGTAGAGATCCTCGCGGAAGGTGTTTTCCCGAATCCCATCCTCCAGGCTCTTGTTCGTGGCGGCGATGATCCGGACGTCGACATGCTTCTTTGCGGACCCGCCCACGGGGTAGAAGGCCTTTTCCTCGAGGAACGTCAGGAGCTTGACCTGTGTGGCGGGCAGCAGCTCGCTGATCTCGTCGAGCAGGATGGTGCCCCCGTCGGCCGCCTCGAACTTGCCCCGCTTTCCTTCCTGCAGCCCGCCCGTGAAGGACCCCTTCTCATAGCCGAACAGCTCGCTCTCCACGAGCTCCTTGCTGATAGCGCCGCAGTTGATGTTGACGAAGGGCTTGTCGAATCGGTCGCTTCGATGGTGGATGAACCGGGCGATCACTTCCTTGCCCGTTCCCGTTTCCCCTTCGATCAGGACCGTCGTGTCGTGGCTGCGGGCGATGGTGTCGGCAAGCCGCAGGGCCAGCTTCATGGCGTTGCTCTGGGCGACGATGTCGTCGAGGTTGTACTCCTTGACGAACTGCCGCCGCAATTCTTCCACCTCGCGTTTGAGCTTGAGGTTCTCCAGAGCCTTGTCGATGATGACCTCGAGCTCCTCGATGTCGAGGGGCTTGACGAGGTAGTCGAAGGCGCCCATTTTCATGGAGCTGATCACGGATTTGACGTCCTCGTAGGCCGTCATCATGATCACCACGGCCTCGCCGCCGATCTCTTTCATGCGCCGGAGCGTCTCGATCCCGTTGATGCCCGGCAGGCGGATGTCGAGCAGGACGAGGTCGATCGGCCGGCTCTTGAAAAGCCGCAGGGCTTCCTCGCCGCTGCCGGCGATGAGCGTATCGTAGCTCTCCGACAGGATGTCGTCCAGGGAAGCCTGAAGCAGCTTGTCGTCATCCACGATGAGGATCTTGTACCGGTACATGTTTCTCTACCCCTTCGATGGGGAAGCGGATGATGAACATCGTTCCCTGGCCGACCCGGCTCCGGATTTCGATGTGGGCGCCGTGTTGCTCGAGGATCTTGTGGGCGATGGAGAGTCCCAGCCCCGTGCCTTCGGGCTTGGTCGTGAAAAAGGGATCGAAGATCTTCGAGAAATTCTCCCGGGGGATGCCGATCCCGGTGTCGCTGAGGTAGACGCTGAGGTAGCGGCTCAGCTCCTTCGTCTCTCCCCCGACCCGGGTTTCGATCGTCACGGTGCCGCCCTCGGGCATGGCCTGCATCGCGTTGAGCAGCATGTTGACGAAGACCTGCTGGATCTGGCGGTTGTCGAAGACGATGTCGGGGACGTCGCCTGCGAGATTCATGACGACCTTGATCCCGTGTTTGGCGAACTGGGAATCCATCAGGGCCACGGCGTCCTCCAGGGCGCGGTGGATGGATTCCTTCTTGAGCTGGGGCGGGGCGGGACGGCTGAAGTCGAGCATCCCCTTCACGAGTCCCTTGATCCGCTCCACGCCGGCCAGGGAGTTTTCGATGATCCGCTGAGACTTCTCGTCGAGCCGGGCTCGCTTGGACAGCAGCTGGATGTTGAAGTTGATGCTCGCCAGGGGGTTGCGGATCTCGTGGGCGACCCCTGCGGACAGCTGCCCCAGCGAAGAGAGACGGTCCACCCTCCGCATCCACTCGTCCGTTTTCTTCGCCTCCGTGAGGTCCATGGCGATCAGCACGGCCCCGAGCACAGCGCCGTCCTGGCTTCTGAGCTGGGAGGTGCTGACTTCGAGAATGGTCCGGGCCCCGCCCTTGTGCTTGATGACGACCTCGTTGCCGTCGGTCAGCCGGCCGGCGAGGGCATCGCTGATGATCTTCCCCAGCGGGTCTCCGAGGACCTGCGGCGCCTTCTGGCCGATCACCGAATCCTGTTTCAACCCCAGGATCGACTGGGCCATGGGGTTCACCGTTCGCAGAGTCTCGTCGCAGTTCACGACGAGAATGCAGTTCGGCGAGCTCTGCACCACGTTTTCCGCGAAGTTTCGCTCGTTGACGAGCTGCTCGTAGAGGCGCGTGTTCTCGATGATGATGCTCGCCTGGTTGGCGAAGATGGAGAGATGCTGGATGTCCTCTTCGGTGAGGACGAGTGGATACCCGCCGCGGTCCGCCTCGATGATACCGATGACGGACTCCCGGAGATTCAGGGGAACGGCGATGGTGGCAAAACGGTTCTGCTTCGCGCTGACCTTCCGGTCCAGGTAGGTCACCCGGCTGTCGGTGCTGTAGTCACGGATGTAGACCGTCTGCCCCGTCTTCACCACCAGGGTCTCGATACACTCGTGGCGCTCGAGGTTGAAGGGCCGCTGAAAGGCGATCTCCATCTCCTCGGGCGTGAAGCCGATCTCGTACTTGCACTCCAGAAGCCGCTTGTCCTTGCTGACCAGGTAGATCGCGACACGGTCGTAGCCGAAGACATGGGCTGTTTCCTCGACGATGGCGGTCAGGACGGTGTCGAGGGAAACGGGCCGGGTGAGGAGATGGCTGATCTTGTGGATGGAGGTTAGCAGCCTGTCCTTGGCGTGGAGATCGCCCTGGTATTCCATGGGCTTCCAGGACGTTGCATTCCTGCTTTCGCTTTTTCTTTCGGGTTTGCGGCTCATGCGTGCCCTGGGGTGGTGGGTTCCCGGCACCACGCAGTCGAAATCATACCCCATTTATTGAAGTTGGCAAGGTTTTTTCTTCCCCACCCTCGACGCGCCGGACCCGGGCAGGACGGAACACTTCCAGCCGGGCACCCCCTCCTGAATGATCCGGCTCCGCACTCATCCTGCTGCCGTGAACGAGTTCGGCGAATCCTCCGGCATCGGATCCCTGCCTCCTCGATGCCGCCTGCCTTTCTCTCGGGCCGAGACCCGCTGTCGGGACTCAGCGTATGGGAAGCGACGCAAAGAGCCCGTTCCGGGTGTAGACGGCGACGATCTGAATCTCCTCGTCCGCTGCGATCCGATCGAGCAGGGCATCGAGTTCCTCGTAGATCTCGCCGATGTTCGCCACCCGCGCCGTGACGACCCCGACGGAGCCCCGCTTCTCGTACCTGATGAGCCGCTCGGGGATGCTGCGCACCCGCGCTGCGACACCGCCGGAGGGAACGAACACCCTGGCGGGGGTTACATCGGCAGTCACGACTTCGGCCACGCGGCCCCTGGTGCTGCCGAGGCAGGTCTGCGTCGGGTCGGCTGCCCATTGGCAGATGGTTGCGGTTCTGTTCGGCGCTTTCATGGTGTCGCCTCCTCTGGTCTGTCTTTCCGACCTGATGTAGAGCAATCGCCGTGCCCGGGAGGATGAATTTTTAATGTGCTGATATAGTTGGGTTTTTTGAACAGCCGCCCGCGGCATGTCCCGGCAGAAATGAAGCACATCCTGAGCCCGGCGGGGATTTTCGGGGCGATCGGGAGAAAATGTCAGGATTATCGGCACGTTGCAAAATAGAAGCAAATGCTTCACGCTTGAAGCAGAAGATTCGATCCCGTTGCGTCTGTCCCCGGAAGCGGCGATATGGTATGAATGAATCGGGAAGCCGGGTGCAGGCAACGGGTGATGGTGAAGAAAAGGCTTCAGGATCAAATCGATGCCATTGATCGGCTGAAGGGACAAACGGCTGCGTCAGGGGAATTCGGCCGGTGGAGAAAGCAGACGGAGGCGACCCTGAAAGCCCTCTGCGGGGAGGAGTCCTCCGAGGTCCAGGATTTCAACGCGATCTATTACGCGCCTGTTTTCCTCACCTGCAGGATGGGGGACGAGGCCTTTGAGGAGGCCTATCGAAAGGGACTGGAGGAGGCCAGGCGGCTCCTTCAGGCTTGCATGGAGAGACACCTCAGGCAGCTTGACGGGCCGACGTCTTGCGAAGGGACACCCAGAGGGTGAGCAACCGGGTGGCCGCCATGGCCGTGATGAGCCGCGGAACCCAGAGCCAGAAGGGGCTGATCCCGAAGGCCATGAACAGGATGGGGTCCTCCACCATGGAGTGGTTGATCCCGATGGAGAGCTGCAGCTCCTCGAGTTCCTCCTTCGAGAGGTTGCCCTGCCTGGCTTCCTCCACGATCACGGCCCCGCCATAGGCCAGGCCGAAGACGACGGCCGTCATCCAGAGGATCCCCACCTTTTCGCTCAGTCCCAGCAATCTCAGGAAAGGCGACAGGGCCCGGACGATGGGCATGACCCAGCCCATGCTCTTGGCGATGTCCAGCAGGGTGAGGATCGTCATGATGATGAAGAAGACCTTCACGGCAAGGGAGAACATCGAGAGGGCCCAATCGTAGACCATGGCAGGGAATGCCTGCGCGGGGGCGGCCAGCGCGCCGGCCTGCGCGGAGGCGGCGGGATCGGTGGGGATGAAGAAGGTCATGGCCCAGACGGTGAGCACGGCGGCAGCGACCCGGAACAGGGTTGCCTTCACGGGGTTGAGGCCTGACTTGGCCTGGATGACCCCTTCCTGGATGAGGTTGTGGCAGATGAGCAGAAAATTCGCCAGCAGGGTCATCTCGGCGACGGTGAAGGGGAGCACCGCCATGGCGGCGATCCCGCCGTAGATCCCCGTGAGCCCGCCGATCAGGATGGGCAGGGCCGCCATGGACGGCAGGCCCATGAATCCCATGAGGGGCGCCAGCAGGAAATCGAGCTTCGACAGCCAGCCGGTCCAGGCGAGGGCGGCGGTCAGGAAAGAGACGGGGAGGATGATCTTCATCATCCAGAGAAACGCACCCCACCCCCGCTTCAGCCCGTTTTGGATCCCTTCCTTGAGTTTGTCCCGGGTGGCGGTCACGACAGCTTGATGATTCCTTTCAGGGTCCGCTCGATCTCGTCGCCCGACAGCACCCCCACCATGCGCTTCATCAATTTCCCCTCGCGGAACAGAAGCAGCGTCGGCACGCCCTGGATGCCGAACTGCTGCGCGGTGACGGGGTTGACCGTGACGTTGATCCGCGAAATCAGGGCCGCCCCCTCGAACTTGACGGCAAGCTCGTCGATGACGGGTGAGAGCATCCGGCAGTACGGGCACGTCGGCGAGTAAAAGAAGACGAGGGACGGCTGCGCGGCGGCGAGGACGTCCACGGCGAATTTCGCGTCGGTCGTCTCCAGGGGCCGCACCGCAAATCCGTGCACGTCCAGGGGTGCATGGCACTTACCGCAATGCGGTTTGTCATGGATGCGCACCCGCGGGAGGCGGTTTCTCGTCCCGCAGCGGAGACACTCGATGATGAGGCTTTCCTGATCCATCGCTTTCTTGAACTTCATCGGCCTGCCGGGCCCATTTTCATTAGGGCACAGACGTCACGAAGGTGAGAGGGTAAGAAGGTTGGACAACCCGTTGGCATCCGTCCGGCCCCCTCCAACCTTCGCACCTTCTCACCTTCTTCCCTTCTCAACCTCTTGTCTGTCATCGTGCCACGTTGACCGGCACGGGTTTCAACACCCTCGCGAGGTCGGCCGGCCTCATCTCCACGAGCAGGCCCTTGCGCCCCGCGTTGATGTAAATCGCAGGCAGGGCGAGAATGGTCTCCTCCACGTAGACGGGAAGGGCCTTCTTCGTGCCGAAGGGCGACGTACCGCCCACCATGTAGCCCGTGTGGCGGTTGGCCGCCGTCGGGTCACAGGGCTGTACCGTCTTGACTCCCAGGATGCGGGCGAGTTCCTTGGTCGACACCTCTTTGTCGCCGTGCATGAGGACGATGAAGGGTGCCTTCTTCTCGTCCTCCATGACGAGCGTCTTGACGGTGAGGTGCTCGTCGACGCCGAGTTCCCTGGCCGCGACCCCCGTGCCGCCCCTCTCCTCGTACTTGTAGGGGCGGGGCACGAAGTCGACCCCGTTGTCTTTCAGGACCCGGATGGCCGGCGTCGCCGGGATGTGGTCCTTGCTCATGGGGCGCCCCCGTGTGCAGAAAACACCCGGCAATCGTACACGTTTGGAAGACTTTTTTCCATCCTCAAACGGGCTTCTCCCTACCCCCGTCCCGCTTCAGCGCACCCAAAATTTTTCTCTCGAGCCTCGAGACGGCAATCCTCGACTGCCCTTCCGCTCCCACCCATCTCCACCGGGCGTCGGCCCCGCCATTCGCCACGGGCCCCCTGACCGAGCCGGGCAGGACGTGCACGGTGACGCGGAAGTGGGAGTACCCGTGCTCGACGGCGAGCAATTCCTTCCCGGGGGTTCCCTTCAACCCGAGTTCCTCCCGCAGCATCCTGCGCAGCCCCGCCGCAGGCGTCTCCCCTTCCTCGAGGAGCCCCCCGGGGAAGCGCCAGAGCCCCCCGAGGAGTCCCCTGTCCGGCCGCTTGACGAAGAGGGTCTCGCCCCGGTCGTTGCGGAGGAGGGCGGCGACCGCCTCGCGGTGCGGCAGGGGCGCCTGCGCGTTCTTTGAGGGAATCGACCCCTGAATCCCTTTTCCCCGTGCCCCGCACGCCGCTGCCAGCGGGCAGGCGGGGCAGTCGGGACTTCCCGGGGTGCAGATGACGGAGCCGAGGTCCATGAGGGCCTGGTTGAAGTGGCCGGGTTCGCTTGCCGGGATGAGTTGCTCCGCGATCCCGCCGATCCGTTTTGTTGCCTTCCCCCCGCCCGCGGGGTCTTCGATCGCAAAGAGGCGGGCGATGACGCGGGTCACGTTTCCATCGACGGCTGCAGCGCGTTTCCCGAAGGCGATGCTGAGGATCGCCCCGGCGGTGTAGGCGCCCACGCCGGGCAGTGCCCGGAGCCCGTCCATGCTGCCGGGAACCTCCCCGCCGTGCCGCCGGGCGACGATGCGGGCCGCCTCGTGGAGGTGCCGGGCGCGGGAATAGTAGCCGAGGCCTTCCCAGGACTTTAGGACCGCGTCCAGGCGGGCCCTTGCCAGGGCGTTCACGTCGGGGAACCGTTCCAGAAAGCGTTCGTAGTAGGGGATGACCGTGTCGACGCGGGTCTGCTGGAGCATGACCTCGGCCACCCAGATGCGGTAGGGGTCGCTCGTCCTGCGCCAGGGCAGGTCTCTTCTATTCTTCTTGTACCAGTCGAGCAGAAGACGGGGGATGTCTTTTTCGGAGAGTTTCCTCATCCCCGCACAGTACTCATGAAGCACGCATCCGTCAACTTTCCTGAGCCCGGATGGTGCAGAACGAGTGCAGAAGATTCGGATCCCTTTGTTCTATGCGCCTTGAGCCTAATGCCTTGAGCCTGTCTTCTATACGTGGTTCCGGAGCATCAATTCCGCCGGGTGCGGGTTCAGATAGGTCTGCTCCTTCAGGTAGGGCTGGTTG
>MVQS01000175.1 GCA_002067855.1 Syntrophaceae bacterium PtaB.Bin038 | reverse complement strand
AGGCTGATGGAGCGGGTGTGCGTCTCGAAATCGCTGAAGCGGATCTTCAGGGTCACCGTGCGCCCCCGATAGCCGGCCCCGCGGAGCGCCTTGACCACATCCTTCGACAGTTCGGCCATGGTCCTGGCGATGACCTGCCAGTCGCGGACGTCCGACTCAAACGTCATCTCCCTGCTCATCGAGCGCGGCTCCCAGTGGGTAACCACGGGGTCGTCGTCGATGCCCCTCGATGCGTCGTAGAGGTAGCGGCCCCAGGATGAGCCGAACTCCCCCGTCAATCTTTCCAGAGGCAGGGCGGCGATCTGCCCGATGGTCACGACGCCGATCCTCCTCAGGTGAGCCTCGGCCTTGGGCCCCACACCCAGGAGTTTCCGTGCCGGCATCGGCCAGATGCGGAGGGGCACATCCTCCTCGGCCAGGATAGTCAGGCCGTCGGGTTTGCGGATGTCCGAGGCGATCTTGGCCAGGAGTTTGTTGGGGGCGATTCCGATCGAGCAGGTCAGTCCCGTCTCGTCGAAGATCTGTTTCTTGATTGCGGCGGCGATCTCCTCGGACGGGCGGTCGATCTCGGAGACGTCGAGGTAGGCCTCGTCGATCCCGACGTCCTCCATCGCGGCCCCGAACCGATGCAGCACGGCCTTGAAAAGGGCCGAATACCGCATGTACTCGTCGTAATCCACGGGAAGAAAGACGGCCTGCGGGCAGAGTCGGTAGGCCGTGCGAAGCGGCATGGCCGAATGGATCCCGTACTTCCGGGCCTCGTAGGATGCGGTGGCCACGACCCCGCGGCTCGACGGGTCACCGCCCCCGCCGATCACGACGGGCTTGCCCCGCAGGTCGGGGTTCCTGAGCTCTTCGACGGCCGCGAAGAATGCGTCCATGTCCAGGTGCAGGATACGCCTCATAGGGAGGGGCATTATAGAAAATTGCGGCAGGGATTGCAAAAACCGGCGCAGCGAAAAAAAACCTTTTCATAACCGGCCGTTGGGTGTAGAAAAGGACCCGTTTGAGTGCACGAATGGGGGGGCGGCCGTGAAATCCTACCGCAAGGAGCTCTGGTTCAACGTGCCGGCCCGGATGGGCTTCGTGAATATCACGCCCCAGGTGGAGTCCTGCCTGGCCGAGAGCGGCATCCGGGAGGGGCTCGTCCTCGTCAATGCCATGCACATCACCGCATCGGTGTTCATCAACGACGACGAGCCGGGACTTCACAAGGATTATGCCGAGTGGCTTGAAACGCTTGCCCCCCGCGAGCCCGTCTCGCGCTACCGGCACAACCGGACGGGGGAGGACAACGGCGACGCCCACCTCAAACGCCAGGTCATGGGGAGGGAGGTCGTCGTGGCCGTCACGGGCGGCAGGCTCGATTTCGGGCCCTGGGAGCAGATCTTCTACGGGGAGTTCGACGGCAGGCGGAGAAAAAGGGTGCTGGTGAAAATAATAGGAGAGTGAGGGAACAGGTAACAGGTCACAGGTCACAGGAATTCTGCTGCCCATGTATTCCTGTCACCTGTCACCTGCTACCTTCAGCGATAAACGACTTCGAAGATTCGGCTATGGACAGATGATCTGCGGCCTGGACTGCATCAGAGGAGGAGGTAGATGGAGAAAATCTTTTTCCCGGCAAGTGTCGTCGTGTTCGGGGTCTCTGCGGCACCCACCAATCTGGGCCGAAACATCGTTCTGAACCTCCAGCGCTTCGGGTACAGGGGGGACATCCACGCCGTGGGCAAGGACGGCGGGGACATCGGCGGGGTCCCGATCCATTCGTCCGTTGAGGAGGTCCCCGGCGTGCCCGACCTCGCCGTCTTTCTCCTGCCCGCACGGCACGTGCCGGAGGCCCTGGCTGCCTGCTGCCGCAAGGGCATCCGCCGCGCCATCATCGAATCGGGCGGGTTCAGCGAGTTCGCCGACCAGGGGCGCGATCTCGAGCAGGAGGTCCTGAACATTGCGCGGCAATGGGGGATGCGCGTCGTGGGGCCCAACTGCATCAGCATCGTGAACCTGGAAAACGGGCTCGTCCTTCCCTTCGTGCCCCTGGAGGACCGGGAGGTGAAGAAGGGACACATCTCGATTGTGGCCCAGAGCGGCGGGATCGCCCTGGACTGCATGCGTCTGCTCTCCTATGAGAACCTGGGCGCGAGCAAACTCATCAGCATGGGCAACAAACTCGACGTCAACGAAAACGATTTCCTCGGCTTCCTGCGGAACGACCCGGACACGCGGGTCATCGGCTTTTACCTCGAGAACGTTGCCGACGGCGGCGGGCTGATGAAGCTGGCGGCTGCGACGGATAAGCCCCTCGTCGTCCTCAAGGCCAACACGAACCCCGTGAGTCACCACGCGGCAAAGTTCCACACGGCGGCGCTCGCCGGCGACGACGAAGTGGTGACGGCGGCCTTCCGCCAGGCGGGGATTCACAGGGTCCAGAACCTCGCGGAGATGATGGAGTGCTTCAAGGTCTTTTCGCTCCCCGTCATCAAGGGACCGCGGCTTGCCGTGCTCGGGCGCTCGGGGGGCCAGGCCGTCCTGCTGGCCGACGCCGTTCACCGCTACGGTTTCGAACTCGCCCGGCTCTCCGACGATTTCTTCGGCCACGTCAGGCAGCACATCCGCGCGGGGGTCATCCGGATGTCCAACCCGCTGGACATGGGAGACATCTTCAACATCGACAGCTATGCGGGGATCGTGGAGAAGGCCCTCTCCGAGGACGGGGTCGACGGGGTCGTGTTCAGCCACGCCTACGTGGCGAACCTGGAAGTCGCGCCGTCGAAGCGCCTGCTCGAGGCGTCAATCGCGCTCTCCCATCGGTACGGAAAGCCCGTGATCCCCTGCATCATCCCCGACAAGCACACCTGGTTCTCCGTGAGGGAGGAAACGGGCGCCTTCCTGTTCGAGGACGTCGACACGGCCCTGAAGGCCCTCGCCCGCTCGCTGTGGCATCACCGTTTCAGGTCCGAAAGGCGCACAGAGCGGCCGAAGGCAGCCTCCCGCGCGCGAAGGAAGCCTGCCCTCGCGAAGGGCTTCATGGGGCCCGACGAGGCCTTTGCCCTCCTGGCATCCTACGGCGTGCCCGCCGCGGAAGCCGCCGTCGCCCTCAGCGCCGACGATGCCGCCCGGGCGGCACGGCGGCTTCGATACCCCGTGGCGCTCAAGACGGCCGAGGCCGGGGTGCTGCACAAGACGGAGAAGGGCGGTGTGGCGTTGGGCATCCGTTCCGAGGCGGAACTGCGGAAGGCCTTCAGGGCCATGAAGGCAAAACGCTGTCTCGTCCAGAAAATGGCGCCGGAGGGCACGGAGGTCATCATCGGGGCCCGCAGGGACAACGAGTTCGGCCACGTGGTCCTCTTCGGCCTGGGCGGCATCTTCGTCGAACTGCTGAAGGACACGGCCATGCGGGTCACCCCGCTGACGGCGAAGGATGCGGAGGCCATGGTGCGGGACATCAAGGCGGCAGGCATGCTCAACGGGTTCCGGGGCAGGGGGCCCCTCGACGTGAAGGCCCTCGCCCGCTGCATCGCGGGTGTCTCGAAGCTCCTGACGGATCACCCTGAAATCGGCAACATTGACATCAACCCTCTCATCCTTTACGGTAA
>MVQS01000174.1 GCA_002067855.1 Syntrophaceae bacterium PtaB.Bin038 | reverse complement strand
CCTCTGCTGGGGAAAGACATACCCGAACTTGATCCCCATCATCCCGCTGTCGTCCAGGGCCAGGTCGGCCGAGGCACCCGTCACGCTCGAGCGCCACGTCATGTCCTCGGGTGCGACATAACCGCCGAATATCCCGACGTAAAACGGGGTCATGGACCGATAGGGCTGGGCGTTCGCCGCGCCCGACAGAGCCAGAAAAACCGCAAGCAAAATCGGCAGAAACACCTTGGCCCGAAATTTCATCGCACCTGCCTCCTCGAATGGGTGTGACGTCTTACAGGGTTTAATAACGATGCAGTCGAGAGGCCGTTGACAGGGCGGCGCGCCGGAATAAAAAAAGGCATAGGGGATCCCCTGCCTTTTTCGGACCGATGGCTCTCGTTGCGGCCCCGGTCACTTCTTGCCGAACAGAGAACCCAGGACGCCGCGGATGATCTGCCGCCCCACCTGGCTGCCGATGGCGTGGGCCGCGCTCTTGGCCAGCGCCCCCACGAGCACCTCCGTCTCTGATTTCGCAGGCCTCTTCTCCGGGACGGCCGGGGCCTGGGCGGCGGCCTTCTCCGCCCTCGCCGTCAGGATCTCGTAGGCGGACTCCCGGTCCACGGTCTTCTCATAGGCGCCGAAGAGCACCGAGCTCCTCACGATCCCCGCCATTTCCGCCGGCTGCAGGGGCGTAAGGGTGCTGTGCGGGGGCACCACCCAGGCGCGGTCCACCATGGTGGGGATGCCCTTTTCGTCCAGCAGGGACACGAGGGCCTCCCCCACGCCGAGCTCCAGGATGGCCTTCGCCGTGTCCAGCCCGGGGTTGGCGCGGAAGGTCTCCGCTGCGGCCCTGACGGCCTTCTGGTCCCGCGGCGTGTAGGCCCGCAGGGCGTGCTGGACGCGGTTGCCGAGTTGCCCGAGGACGGTGTCGGGGATGTCGAGAGGGTTCTGCGTGATGAAGTAGACGCCGATCCCCTTGGAGCGGATGAGTCGCACGACCTGCTCGATCTTGTCTTGCAGGGCCTTCGGGATGTCCTCGAAGAGCAGGTGCGCCTCGTCGAAGAAGAACACGAGCTTGGGCTTCGGCGGATCGCCCACCTCGGGCATCTGTTCGAAGAGCTCCGACATGAGCCACAGCAGGAACGTGGCATAGACCTTGGGAGACTGCAACAGCCTGTCGGCCATAAGGATGTTGATGATTCCCCTGCCCTTCGCGTCGGTCTGCATGAGATCGTTGATGTCCAGGGCCGGCTCGCCGAAGAACTTCCCCCCGCCCTGCTCCTCGATGACCAGCAGGTTGCGCTGGATCGCGCCGACGCTGGCCGAGGAGATGTTGCCGTAGCGGACCTTGAACTGGCTCGCGTTGTCGCCCACGTACTGCGCCATGGAGCGCAGGTCCTTGAGATCGAGCAGCAGCAGCCCGTTGTCGTCGGCGATTTTGAAGATGATGTTGACCACGCCCGCCTGGGTCTCGTTGAGGTTGAGGATGCGTGCAAGCAGAAGCGGCCCCATCTCGGAGACCGTCGTGCGGACCGGATGCCCCTTCTCGGCAAAGACGTCCCAGAAGGCGACGGGGTAGCCCTCGTAGGTGAACCCCTCCAGCTTCAGGTCCTTCACCCGGTCGGCGATCCGGGGGTTGTCGCCCCCGGGCTTTGCGATTCCCGTCAGGTCCCCTTTTACGTCGGCCATGAACACGGGCACGCCCAGGTTGCTGAACTGCTCGGCCAGCACCCTGAGGGTGACCGTTTTCCCGGTGCCCGTGGCCCCGGCGATCAGGCCGTGGCGGTTGGCCATCTTGGGGTAGAGGTAGACTTCCTGCGTGCCTTTTGCGACCAGGATGGGCCCGGGTTGTGCGGCCATGAATCCTCCATGAGTGCAGACGGGTCGGGGACAGAACAGACGGCGGCCCGGCCTGCCGGCGGGGCCGTCGTCTGCTCAGGCAGGGATCGTCGTCTCGTTACTTCTTCGCAGGGGTTTTCTCGGCGGGGGCCTTCTTGCCCGCATCCTTCACTTCGATGGTCGCGGCCGTCATGGTGTACTCGATGGTGACCTTGGAGCCGACCTTCGGGTCACCCTTGATCTTCGTGTCCTTCGTCGTGGCGATCTCCCACTTGTCCTTCCCCTTCTGGACCGTGATCACGCCGTCCTTGTTCTCCAGGACGGGACCGGTGACCTGGTAGGTCTTGGGGCCGGCGGCCATGGAGACGGACACGAACAGGAACACGACGGCAAGGGCAATGATGATGCGCTTCATAAGATCCCTCCTTGTTTGTTGGTGTGCTGCTACTATAGAGGATGACCGGGAAATGTCAAGAACGTCCTCGCGGGGGGCGGCCCGAAAACGAAAGCCGTCCACGGGATGCCCGGGACGGCGGGATTCGGGGCGCATGTCGCGGCGGCCGCGGGGGTGCGGGCGGCGTCCTCACCACCACAGCCAGGAATACTTCTTCTTGAAGAGGGCCTTGATGGAGTGGTTCGCCTTGACCCCGCTGAAGGTGTACGAGGACACGGCGCCGACGCTGACCCCGTCGACCTGCACGGACGAGATCCCGTAGCCGGTTTTCGGGGCGATGGCGTACGTCTTGCTCGCGCCGCTCGTGACGGTCGACGTCCCCTGGGGGGAGATCGTGCCGCCCGAGCCCGCCGAGGCGGTGATGGTGAAGGACCCCGCGGCGGCCGCCTGGGTCACCGTGAAGGCCTGCCCGGCGACGGAAAGGGTCGCCGTTCTCGAGGCGGTGCCCGTGTTGGCCGCAACGCTGAAGGACACCGATCCCTGCCCGGCCCCGCTGGACCCCGCCGTCACGGCCAGCCACGCGGCGCTGCTGGACGCGGTCCAGCCGCACGTCGAGGCCGTGGAAACGGTCACGCTGCCCGTCCCGCCGGAGGAGGGGTAAGACTGGCCGGCCGGGGAGAGCGAATAGCTGCAGGCCGCCGGAACGCTGTAGACGACCTCCGTGGAGTAATCGCTCTCCGC
>MVQS01000173.1 GCA_002067855.1 Syntrophaceae bacterium PtaB.Bin038 | reverse complement strand
GAGGCCGCCAAGCGGCAGGAACCGAAGGCCGAAGCGAAAGAGGCCGAGCCCCGGGCGGGGAAACCCGCCGGGAATGTCCAGGGGGAGGCCCCCTTGCCTGAACTCAACTTTTCGTCCTTTGTCTTTTCGCTCGGCACGTCGGCCATGTTCCACTTCGGCGACTTCCCCGATCCCGTCACGAAGAAGGCGGAGCGAAACCTCGAGGCGGCCAAGCAGACCATCGACATCCTCGGCATCCTGAAGGACAAGACGAAGGGCAACCTCAGCGATGACGAGGAAAGGCTCCTCGAATCGCTCCTCTACGAGTTGAGGATGCGCTACGTGCGGGAGAAGGGAACGTGATCGCCGTCGAGTCCCCGGCCAAGGTGAACCTGATCCTCAAGGTCCTCCGACGCCGGGAGGACGGCTACCACGAAATCGCCTCCCTGATGCAGAAGGTGAGCCTCGCCGACGAGATGGAGTTCTCCCCCCGGAAGGACGGCATCTCGCTTGCATGCCCAGGGTCCGATCTCCCCACGGGCGGGGAAAACCTCGTCGTCCGGGCGGCGCGGGCCCTTTTCGAAGAAGCCGGATTCACGGGAGGCGCCGAGATCACCCTGCGCAAGCGCATCCCCACGGCGGCCGGCCTCGGGGGCGGAAGCTCCAATGCGGCCACGACCCTCGTGGCCCTCAACGAGATGTTCCGGTTCGGCTTCGACCGGAACCGGCTCATCCGGATCGGCGCCCGGCTCGGGGCCGACGTACCCTTCTTCATCTTCGGCAGCTCGGCCTGGGCCTTCGGGATCGGCGAGATCCTCGAACCCGCGGCCGTCCCTCCCGGGATGTGGCTCGTCCTCGTGAACCCGGGGTTCGAGGTGTCCACGAAATGGGTCTACCAGAGCCTGAATTTGCCGTTGACAAAGACACCTATCCAGTATAGTATTCCCACCTTTTCAGGGGTGCGTGAACTCGCCGCGATCCTGTCCAACGACCTGGAAGCGGTGACCGTGGAGCGCCACCCCCTGCTCGATGAGCTCAAGGGATTTCTCCTGGGGCAGGGCGCCCTCGGGTCGCTCATGTCGGGAAGCGGGCCAACGGTCTTCGGACTCTTCGAATGCGAAGACGATGCCGCCCGGGCCGAGCGGGCCCTGAGGTCGTCGTACCCGTACGCAGTGTTCAGGGCGCACACAATCTGATTTCGCGACCCTTCCATGCCTTTCGCCGCACCGGCAGGGCAACCGGTCGAGGATGGGGCGTCGGCAAGCGGTAAGCCACGGGACTTTGGCTCCCGCATTCGGAGGTTCGAATCCTTCCGCCCCAGCCAATTTACAACCAACAGCAGGCTCCTTCCACAGGGTGACGGACATGCTCGAGAGAATGCGGATCTTTTCGGGGAATGCGAACAAGAAGCTCGCGCAGGATATCTGCGCCAAGCTGGGCATCTCGCTGGGCAAGGCCAACGTGGCCACCTTCAGCGACGGCGAGACGCGGGTGGAAATCAATGAGAACGTGCGAGGGATGGACGTTTTCATCGTCCAGTCCACCTGCCCGCCCGTCAACGACCACATCATGGAGCTGCTGATCCTGATCGACGCCATGAAGCGAGCCTCGGCCGACCGGGTCACGGCGGTGATCCCCTACTACGGCTACGCCCGCCAGGACCGCAAGGTGGCTCCCCGGGCCCCCATCTCGGCGAAGCTCGTGGCCGACCTCATCACGACCGCCGGGGCCAACCGCGTGATGTCCATGGACCTCCACGCCGGCCAGATCCAGGGGTTCTTCAACATCCCCGTGGACAACCTCTTCGCCACGCCGATCATTTTGAAATACCTCCTCAAGAGTTTCTCGGAGAACCTGGTCATCGTCTCCCCGGACACGGGGGGCGCCGAGCGCGCCCGGGCGTTCGCCCGGAGGCTCAACGCGGCCCTGGCCATCATCGACAAGCGCCGCGAGGGACCCAACGAGTCCCAGGTGATGAACATCATCGGCAACGTGCAGGGCAAGCGGGTCATCATCCTCGACGACATGATCGACACGGCGGGGACCATGGTCCAGGCCGCGGGCGCTCTCGAGGCCGCGGGGGCCGTGGAAGTGGTCGCCTGCTGCACCCACGCGGTCCTGTCGGGTCCGGCCATCGACCGCATCGACGATTCGAACCTCAAGGAGGTCATCGTGACGGACACGATCCCCCTGCACGACCGGGCCCGGCAGTGCAAGAAGAAGATCACCGTGCTCCCCGTGGCGGGACTTCTCAGCGAGGCGGTCCGGCGGATCTACTACAACGACTCGGTGAGTTCGCTGTTTATATAACAGGCATCAGGCGCTAGGCATCAGGCATCGAAGAGAGAGCTTTTTCGTTGTTAAGGCATCAGGCACTAGGCATCAGGCATCAGGCGTCAGGACATGAGGAGATTCTTTCCCTCCTTCACCTGTAGCCCGGGGCCTGTAGCCTAATGCCTGTTTTATGGAGGTTTCCATGGAAGCGTTGGAGTTGAGGGCGACTATTCGCACGGAATCGGGTAAGGGGCCTGCCAGGCGACTGCGGGCCGAGGGGCTCGTTCCTGCCGTACTATACGGG
>MVQS01000172.1 GCA_002067855.1 Syntrophaceae bacterium PtaB.Bin038 | reverse complement strand
GGCCATGAAGGAAGGGAGCCGCGACCGCTACATGCAGGACGACATCGAAAGCTCCCTGAAGCTCGTCCCCGAGGGCATCGAGGGCAGGGTGCCCTTCCGCGGGTCGCTCTCGAACAGCATCTACCAGCTCATGGGCGGCCTCAAGGCCGGCATGGGCTACGTGGGCTGCCGCAGCATCGAGGAACTGAGGCAGAAGGCCCGCTTCGTCCGGATCACCCCCTCGGGCCTCCGCGAAAGCCACGTCCACGACGTGATCATCACGAAAGAGGCGCCGAACTACAGGATCGACTGATCGCGGGGGAAGCGATCCTGTGTCCGGTGATTGAAACGCGGGGATTTCGAAAGGGACCCCGCTTTTTCATTCCGGGGCGATTGATTTTATGCCGTCCCGTGGTGTATGATGTTCCATCAAACGCCGCGGCCGCCTCCCTCATTAAATGATAATTAAATCGATCATTTCGGTGTCCATGAAGCACGTCGATTTCGTCCATCTCCACCTCCACACCCAGTACAGCCTGCTGGACGGGACCATCCGTCTCGGCGACCTGTTCAAGAAAGCCAAGGAATACAGGATGCCCGCCGTGGCCATCACGGATCACGGCAACATGTACGGCGCCGTCGACTTCTACCAGCAGGCCTACAAGGCGGGGGTCAAGCCCATCATCGGCTGCGAGCTCTACGTGGCCCCGAAGAGCCGCTTCGACAAGTCCTCGGAGGGGCCGGGCGAGACGGCGCGCCATCTCATCGTCCTGGTCAAGAACCTTCAAGGCTACCGCAACCTGATGAAGCTGACCTCGACGGGGTTTCTCGAGGGCTTCTACTACCGGCCGCGGGTCGACAAGGAGCTCCTCGCCGCACACAGCGACGGGCTCATCGCCACGAGCGCGTGCCTGCACGGCGAGGTCGCCCACTGGATTCTCAGGGGGGACGTGGAGAGGGCCAAAGCCACCGCCCGGGAATACCGGGACATCTTCGGGGAGGGGAATTTCTACCTGGAGATGATGGAGAACGGCATCCCCGAGCAGGCGGTCGTAAACGAAACCCTGATGAAACTCTCGAAGGAATTGTCCATTCCGCTCGTTGCGACCAACGACTGCCACTACCTCGAGCAAACGGACCACGAGGCCCACGAGGTGCTGCTGTGCATCCAGACGGGGAAGACGATGGACGACCCCGGCCGAATGAAATTCGCCACCGATGCCTTCTACCTGAAATCCCCCGACGAGATGAAGCGGCTCTTCGCGTATTGCCCCGAGGCGATCGTGAACACGATGGTCATCGCCGAGAAGTGCAACCTCGCCCTCGATTTCAAGCAGGTCTACCTGCCCCATTTCGAGATCGGACAGGGAAAGTCCCTGGACGAGCATCTCGAAGGGATGGCCAGGTCCGGGCTCGAGAGGCTCATGCCGAGAATCCTGAAGGACCGGGATCCGTCCCTCCGTCAGAAATACGAGAAGCGGCTGGCCCGGGAGCTTGACATCATCAAGTCCATGGGCTTTGCCGGCTACTTCCTCATCGTCTCGGACTTCATCAACTACGCGAAAAGCCGCAACATCCCTGTCGGCCCCGGGCGCGGGTCCGCGGCGGGCAGCCTCGTTGCCTACGCGCTCGGGATCACCGAGATCGACCCCATCCGCTACGGCCTCTTCTTCGAGCGCTTCCTGAATCCGGACCGCAAGAGCATGCCCGACATCGACACCGATTTCTGCATGGAGGGCCGAGACGAGGTCATCCGCTACGTCTCCGAAAAATACGGCAGCGACCGCGTGGCGCAGATCATCACCTTCGGGAAGATGCAGGCCAAGGCCGTGATCCGCGACGTCGGCCGGGCCCTTAACATGCCCTACGGGGAAGTGGACCGCATCGCCAAGCTGGTCCCGAACGTCCTCAACATCACGCTCGAAGAGGCCATCAAGCAGGAACCCCGCCTCCAGGAGGAGCAGAAGAAAAACGAGAAGGTCCGCCGCCTCCTCGCCCTGTCGCGATCCCTGGAAGGCCTCAACCGCCACTCCTCGACCCACGCGGCGGGCGTGGTCATCTCGGACAAGCCGCTCGTCGAGCGGGTCCCCCTGTGCAAGAGCCCCAACGAGGACATCGTAACCCAGTTTTCCATGAACGATCTCTCGGCGGCGGGCCTGACGAAGTTCGACTTCCTCGGCCTCAAGACGCTCACGGTGATCCGCGACGCCCTGAAGTTCATCAAAGAGGGCAGGGGCGTCCACCTCGACATTTCCGACATCCCGCTCGAGGACCGCAAGACGTTCCAGCTTCTTTCCAGGGGGGAGACCGACGGCGTCTTCCAGCTGGAAAGCCGAGGGATGAAGGAGATCCTCGTCGGCCTCAAGCCCGACTGCTTCGAGGACATCATCGCGCTCATCGCCCTCTACCGTCCCGGCCCCCTGAAGAGCGGGATGGTCCAGGAGTTCATCGCGCGCAAGCAGGGGAAGACGAAGAGCACCTACGAGGTCCCGGCTCTCGAGCCCATTTTGAAGGAGACCTACGGCGTCATCCTCTACCAGGAGCAGGTCATGCAGATCGCCAGCGCCCTGGCGAGCTACACCATGGGCGAGGCCGACACCTTCCGCAAGGCCATGAGCAAGAAGAACTCGGCCGAGATGGAGAAGGAGAAGCCGAAGTTCATGGCGGGGGCGCTCAAGAACAGGATCCCCGAGGCCAAGGCGAAGAGGATCTTCGACCAGATGGAGACCTTCGCCGGCTACGGGTTCAACAAGTCCCACAGCGCGGCGTATGCGATGATCTCCTACCAGACCGCCTACCTCAAGGCCCACTACCCCGTGGAGTTCATGGCGGCCCTGCTGACCAGCGAGAAGGGGAACCGCGACAAGGTCATCAAGCACATCAGCGTCTGCAAGGAAATGGGGATCAACGTCCTTCCGCCCGACATCAACCAGTCGGCCCTCGATTTCAGCGTCGACGGGGGAAACATCCGCTTCGGGCTGGCAGCCGTGAAAAATGTCGGGGAAAGCGCCATCGAATCCATCATCGAATCAAGGAATCAGGACGGACCCTTCACGTCGTTTCTTGATTTCTGCTCCCGCGTGGACCTCCGGAAGATCAACAAGCGGGTGGTGGAGAGCCTCATCAAATGCGGGGCCTTCGATTCCCTGAAATACGGAAGGCGCCAGTTGATGGAGGGTTTCGAGCGCGCCATGGACGCAGGCCAGAAACTCCAGGATCAGAGGCTCAGCGACCAGGCGGGTCTGTTTGACGGCCCCGAAGTGGGCGCAGGGCCGGCGTTTTCCGAGAAAGACCTGCTTCCCGCCGTCGAGGAGTGGGACCACGGGGACATCCTCCTTTACGAAAAGGAGACCCTGGGGTTCTACATCACGGGACACCCGCTTCTGCGCTACGCGGAAAAACTGAAGCTCATCACCGATGCGGACTCGGATCGCATTGCGGAGATGAGGGACAAGGATTCCGTGACCGTGGCAGGCATCGTCAGCCACAAGCGGGAGATCGCCACGAAGAAGAAGGACATGATGGCCTACGTGACCATCGAGGATCTCAAGGGGTCTTACACGGGCATCGTTTTCTCCGACATGTACAGAAATTACAGGGAATTGATCGATTCCGACGAGCCGCTCCTCTTCAAAGGGACCCTTGACGTGACCGAGGAGAGCAGCCGCCTCGTCGTATCGGAGGTCCATCGTCTCGCGGAGTACAACGGGGTGAGCTTCCGTTCGATCCACGTCACGTTCGACGCGGGCAGGATGGACGACAGGCAACTCGAGCAGTTGCGCGAGATCTGCCGGCGCCATCCGGGGAAGCACGACTGCTTCCTCCATCTTCTTCTTCCGAACCAGAGCGAAACGGTCGTCTACCTCGGCGATTCGTCGAAAATCAACATCTCGCAGCCGCTGAAAGAGGATGTGGAACGGCTCCTTGGACCGGGAACAATACGTTTTCATTAAAGAAATATTGCCGATGGACCCATAGACCGTCGCAATTGACCCATTCACCGCCGGGTGTGACGTTGCCCCCCTACGTGCACAGGACCTACCGGGATTTTGTATCCTTTCGTCATCTCTCGCATTTTACCGTCAAGATCAGCGAGACGGACCTCTACATTATGGCCGACGCCGATCTGACCGGCATCGCGCTCGACGCCGCCCACCTGTTCCGATCCCAGCTGGAGGAATACATCCGGATTCATCCTGGATTCAGGACGTCCCTCACGCCCCGGGCGGATGACCCTCTGGCACCGGCGATCGTCAAGGACATGATTTCCGCATC
>MVQS01000171.1 GCA_002067855.1 Syntrophaceae bacterium PtaB.Bin038 | reverse complement strand
GCCGAGGCGGCCACGAGGTCGTGCTTCTCGATGTAATCCAGCACCGCCGAGCCGATCGCGCAGGACAGCGGGTTCTGGCTGTACGTGTGGCCGTGGACGAAGGTTCCGTTCTTCTCCTTGATGACCCGGTGGATCTCCTCCTTTGCCACGACGACGTAGAGCGGGGTGTAGCCGCTGGCGAGGCCCTTGGCGGCCACGATCAGGTCGGGGACGACGCCCCAGTGGTCGAGGGCCCAGTTGCGCCCCGTCCGGCCCACGCCCGACATGACCTCGTCGGAGATGAGCAGCACGTCGTACTTGTCACAGATCTCGCGGATGCGCTGGAAGTAACCGTTCTTCGGCACGAGGGCCCCCGCCGTGGCCCCAACGACGGGCTCGGCGATGAAGGCCGACACGGAGTCGGGACCCTCGTAGAGAATCGCCTTTTCGAGCTCGTCGGCGCACTCCACGCCGCACCGGTCGGGGACGAGATTGAAGGGGCAGCGGTAGCAGTAGCAGGGCGCAATGTGCGGCGTGTGAAGCATGAGCGGCTGGTAGTAGCGGCGTCGGCCCGTGTGGCCGCTCAGGGCAAGGGCGCCGAGCGTGTTGCCGTGATAGCTCGCCCATCGGGAGATGACCTTGAACTTCAGGGGAAAGCCGCGGTCGACCTGGTACTGCCGGGCCATCTTCATTGCCGTCTCGACGGCCTCGGAGCCGCCGGACAGGAAGTAGACCCGGGACAGCCCCGCCGGCGACATCTTCACGATCCGCTCGGCCAGTCCGACGGCCGCCTCGCTCGTGAACTGGGTGCCGTGGGTGAAGGCGATGCGGCTGGCCTGCTTCAGCATGGCCTCCTCGACCTCCTTGACGCCGTGACCGATATTCACCACGGCGGCCCCTCCGGATCCGTCGATGTACCGCCTGCCTTCCTTGTCGTAGATATAGACGCCCTCTCCGCGCTCCACGGTGGGGTAGTACTTGGTCGGGGTCCTGTAGAAGACGTGATCCTCATTGACTTTTTGCGCCATGGCTGCCTCCCGGGAAGGTCCCTGTGGGATGTCTCAAAGGTTTCCGGATTTTACCAGATGAGGGCGCGGTGTCAATGAAAAGGATGGAACCCCGCCGATTTCCGCTTGCACTTTGCGGCCGGAGAGACTACCTTTTCCGCAAGGCCGCAACGGGCACGAACAGGGAACCTGAAAGGGGGCATGTGTCATGGGAAGCGACACGCTGCAATCGGTCATCGATCTCGCAATCCAGAGGGAGGAGGAAGCTTACAACTTCTACATGAATCTCAGGAACGTCGTCGAGGACAAGGCCGCAAAGGACACCCTGAAGTACCTTGCCGACGAGGAGGCCGGGCACAAGGCCTTCCTCGTGAAGTGCAAGGAACAGATGTCCTGCGATATCGTCCTGCGGCCCGACATGCCCGTGGATTACAAGGTGGCCGAGCACCTCAGGCAGCCCGACGTGAAGAAGAACATGAACTCCGAGGAGGTGTTCCTCGTCGCGGCCAACCGCGAGATCAACGCCCACAATTTCTACAAGGGCCTTGCCGATCTCTACCCCAAGGGGCCCGTGAAGGAGCTTCTCCTGAGAATGGCCGGCGAAGAGATGAAGCACAAGGAGAAGATGGAGTACCTTTACGCAAACACGGCATTCGGCCGGCGGGATTGTCCCCGCCGTTTTTTCTTGCCTGGACCCTGTATCCTGAACCCGGTTTCTCAGTCCGCAAACATCGCCGCGGCGTAGGTCACGGCGCTCGAGGTTGCCTGTTCTCGATAGGTCTGGTAGTCGAGCAAGGTTCCCGTTTTCCCCTTCATGAGTTCGGCGATCAGCACGAGGGCGTGCAGGCCGCACACCTTGTACGAATCGCCGGTCTCGGCGGCATGGGCGTAGATCGCAGCGCCGTCGCCGGCAAGGAGGCGGTCCAGAATGCGCCGGTCGCTGGATTGCGCGCGGGGCAGGATCGACTCGGCCGGGACCCCGTCGCCGAACTTGAGCCCCACGTGCGAGAGATCGACGCCCGCCACGAACAGCACCCGCCCGCGTTTCGCGGTCTCTTCCCGGACCGCGTCGACGAACCCGGTGAAGCGGCCGTCCTCGAAGGGGCTGGTTTGTGCCAGGAGGAACTCGTGGATGCCCCCGCAGAGGATGGGCACGATCGGCGTGTCCCCGAGGTAGTGACGGAGGAACAGGGCCTGGAACTCGATCGAGTGCTCGATCTTGTGCCCGAAATCGCTCGTCGAAAACGTGCCCGGCTGCACGCGCTGCTGCAGGCGGCGCACGAAGCCCCGGTCCGTCCGGATCTCGCCGAACGGGGTCAGGTAGTTCTTGGTGGAGATGCAGAAAAGCCCGTCCTGCGGGTGGTGGTTGATCCCCAGGACCACGGCGAGGTCGTAGCTCCTCCCCTTGAGGTGCCGGTAGGCGGCGGCGTACGTGCTGCGCGCCACGCGGAGGTCGATGTGCGGGGCCACCAGCGCGTGAATCTCGGAGGGCCGCAGACCCTCGTCGGGCAGCGCCGCCTCCGATTCGTCGATGAACCGTGCAAGCCTCTCCGGGTCCGAGTCGTAAGCCTTTCCCGCATGGGCGCAGGGGCGCCGATCGTCGCGGGAAAACGCGTCGAGGAGCGAGTCCATCTCCCGGCGGTACGCTTCGCTGTCCAGGAGGAACGCACCGTCCAGGCTCTCGAGGAAGGATTCGATGTCGGACAGGGCGACGAGCCGCCCCCCGCTCCGGATCATGAGTTCCCGCTGGATGTCCCGGACCCCGTGACGGCCGTCCAGCATCTGGAGAAGCGGAAGCGCCCCCGCGTCGATCGCGAGCTGCTGCCGGCTCAGCTCGTAGGGGTCCTGGAAGACCACCACCCGGCGGCCCTCGAGGCGGGTCACGATCATCTGGATGTCCCTGCGGAGGGCTGGTTTTTCCATGGCGTGAGTTCCCGGCAGCAAAGGGTATCCGATCGCCGGGGCGAATGCAAGGAGCGTTTGCCGCGGGGATGACCTCCGACGGTTGCAAGCGGCGGATTCCGTGCTATAAGAAAAAAAGAGGGTAGGAAGGGAGAAAGAAAGTTGCTCCCTGTGCCGTGCCGCGTGAGCACGAGTCCGGAGAGTGATCCGACCTTCTCACGTTCTCAACCTCTCACTCTCTTCTTTCCAGGGAGCGGCCGGAACCAGAAGGACAGGGCGATCAGGGCAAGGTAAGCGGCCGTGGCCCAGGTGATCGTTTCCAGGGTGACGGTGTCCACGTAGATGAGCCGTTCGATTGTCTCGATGATGAACTTGCCCGGGTAGACCTCCGCCCCCCGCCCCTCGGACTTGAGCCAGGCCTCGAGATACGTCAGGGGGCAGATGGAGCGCGTGACCTGCATCCCGACCATTGCGATCACGGCCGCAAGGTGGATGAGGCGCCACCGGGTGCTGTTGATCCACAGGAAGACGGGGAACCCGAGGATCACGAAGGCGATCCAGAGAAAGTGGACCACGATGACGATATCGGCGGCGATCACGTACGGCATGCCTGAAAGGATACCACAGGGGGCGGACACATGAAACCTCGCGTTGCGGTTTTCGCCGGGGCGGCTCTCGCGATTCTGGCATGCGCGGGGCTCCTGCTCGGCGACGCGGGCGGCCGGTTCTTCGGCAAGCCGTCGGGGAAGGATTTCGAGGCGCTCCGGCAGGCCATGGTGAGCGACCAGATTGCCGCCCGCGGCGTGCGGCACGAGGGGGTCCTCCGGGCTATGCGCGCCATTCCCCGCCATCTCTTCGTGCCGGAGAATCTCATGTCCTCGGCCTATGAGGACAGGCCCTTGCCGATCGGCAGCGGCCAGACGATCTCCCAGCCCTA